>JBANGF010000197.1:0-2734 GCA_037975655.1 Bacteroidota bacterium
CCGAGCTTTTGAACTTGCAGGAGATTCCATGCTTCCCTTGGTGTCGGGGACGATTGTGATTGGTTCTTACGTGGACCAGTTAAAGGAAATAAAGAGTGGGAAAACCTACGTACTAGTCACGCAAACGGAAGGAGTGGTTTACAAGCGGGTATTCAACTACCTGGAAGAGAACGGGAAACTGTTTTTGGTATCTGACAACGAAATCTACAAACCTTACGAGGTTCGTGCCGAGGATGTCTTGGAGGTATGGGAAGCCAAAGCCTTCATCAGTACGGATTTTCCGAATCCTGGAGATAAAAAGAAGCCCTTGAATCTGGATGATCTTGGTGAGATGATCCGGGATATTCATGCGGATTTGAAGCGCATTACTGGCTAACGAAGTAGTAATTCTAGTTCAAGTTGGGATAAACCTTGCTCTTGGAAACTTAATTGGCCTCGAGTAGACGGTCAAAGCCAGCCTTGATCTTTCCTACAGCATCTACCGAAGCATGGCTGTTGACCACGCCTTTGCCCAATTCATGCCAAAAGCCATCTCCACACTCGATGTAGGCACCACGTTTAGTTCCAGGCGTTTCTTTGGCTTGCTCGTAACTGTAGTCAGGCAAAAAAACGAATTTCATCAAGTCAATGGCTCCTTCCCAGGAGATCTTTTTGGAAACATCCGAGCGGCGTAAAATGGCCTCTCTGTTCGAGAAATGGATGGTCAAACTCAAATCCTGGATTACCTCTCGCTCCACTTTTCTATACTGAATAGTCAGCGGAGCTTCTTTCTTTTCAAGTTCGTAAATGGCCTGAATTAGGTCCTGAGCCATTAGCTGCCACTCTTCCTGGTTGGAAGGAATTTTCAATCCTTCGCTTTTGCTTCCTTCTAGGGGAGTCAAGGTAATTCCTCCTTCGTCTATCCCTTTTTTGGTCCAGCGACTTGCCTGCAGGAGTTGCTTAATTGGCCCAATCCACACGGAGGGCACATTTCCTTGGTAGCGGTAATCATCTTCCAAACTAAATCCCTCGTCAAAAATCTCTTGCTCGGTCAGTTCCTCTCGATCGGTGTAGTGCAAGTCTAGTTGGGTACTCAATACACCTGTTGACCAATCCAATGCAAGCCGAAATACATGGCTGTAAGGTGGAGGCAAGATGCCTGAATCGTATTCCAATACAAGTCCTGTGGTAGTGGGAGGTAAACTCATCGAGATAGCTTTTCACAAAAGTATGGTTTTTTAGGGATTTAACTGGTTATTTTGCCTACCCATCCCGATTCCTATGGAAGACCTACTCGACCACATCAGCCAAGAGATTTACAGCAACTCCTACGTTGTCGTGGATAATTTTGTAGACCAAGCCTTTCGAAAGGAGCTTTTGAAGGAGCAAACCGATTTATTGAATCAGGGTCAATTTAAAAAAGCAGCGGTTGGAAAAGGGGATCAAAAGCAAGTGCGTTCTGAAATCCGAAGCGATGAGGTGCTGTGGATGGACCCGACGGCCTTGAGTCCTTTGCAAGCAATTTTTTGGGAGAAAATAGAGGAACTGAAGCAGGTACTCAATCGTCGCTGTTTTCTGGGGTTAAAGTCTTTTGAGGGGCATTTTGCACGCTACCCGATTGGATCGTTTTACAAAAGGCACCTGGACCAGTTTCATGCCGTCCCACACCGGATCGTCACGGTGATTCTCTACCTCAACGAATCTTGGACCGAAGCGGATGGGGGGCAGTTGCGCATGTATTTTCCACAAGCAGACGGAAGCGAACGGGTAGAAGATGTGTTGCCCCTAGGCGGACGCCTGGTCGTATTTTTGAGTGAAGAGATTCCGCATGAGGTGCTGCCTACACAGAAAGAACGAATTTCGATTACGGGCTGGCTTCGGAATATCGATTAGCGAAGACTTATTTCTAAAGAAATGGGCGTTTTTCCTAAGACGAAGGCCGCCTTTTCGAAGGAGGGTGGCCCAAAGTAAACCTTAGGATTGTTGGAGAAGCCAAATTTTTCGGTGGGATAGCCCACAGCATTGGTGCTCAATTTTCCATTGTTGTCCTGATCGTGAATCACACCAATGGCATAGGTGCCAGCAGGGAGGTCGGTGAGTTTGAAGCTTGCTTTTCCGTTCTTTGGAGGGAGCGAAATGCTCCGAACTGCCTGTTTGACCTGATCAGGGAATCCGCTAGGCTTGGAAAACACCAAGATGCGGATGCTCCCAACATCACTGTTTGCTCCGCTGATGGATACCTGAAGGCTCGTTGGATTGCTTTGTCCCAGCGATTCTAATGTGAAAAATAGGCTAACTAGGAGGAAGAAGTAGTTCATGTTAATGCAGCTGTAGCGTGACGAATGATCTTTCTAGTTGGGGTATACGCAAACGCGGGTTTAAAGTAGATCTTTTTTGGAACTTCGTACTTTCCCAAGATTTGCCCAAGTCCGACTTCGAGGGCAAGTCGCTTTGTTTCTTCTCTAGTTCCCTCCACATACAATACTAATTGCTCTCCTAATCGATCGTCTTTTTCCCCAAACAAAAAATAGGCGCTTCCTGGGCAAGTTTCCTCGAGTAGGGGAGCAATTCGACGTTCCAATTGTTCTGGGAAAAGTTTGATTCCTCCAGAATTTACGACAAAATCAGCCCTTCCCAACCAAGCGAATGTATTTTTTGACCGAAGTTCAATTGTATCATTCGTCTGTATTTTTTCCGGTCCACTCATCGGAGATAGGATCCAAAGGCAGTCTTGCTCATTGACCCCGATGCTTAC
>JBANGF010000216.1:0-2770 GCA_037975655.1 Bacteroidota bacterium
TTTGGATCAAGGTCTGACCACCAAATGGTACACCTATAATTTTTTGACAGTTGATAACCAGGCTGTTGCCAAACTTCGAGAATTTATCAAGGTGGAGGTAAGAAACTATTTGCAAGATCTAGGTCATGAAGAAGGAGAACTTTACCTTCAAAGTTGGGCCAATTTGTTAAAGAACAGAGAAATTTTAAAAATACATAGTCACGCTGGGCCCTACAGCTATGTGTCGGGTGTTTTTTTTGTTAAAACAGTTGCCTCAAGCACGCGTTACTTTTTGCCGCTGGACCGAAGGATTCCTGGTGTGGAGGATTTTTATGAGACCGAAATAGAAGTAAAAAATGTGGAAGGAGGCCTAGTTATTTTTCCATCCTTTATTGAGCATTGCTCGACTCCTACCTTAAAAAAATTAGAACGAATGACGGTTGCTTTTGATGTGCTGAAAGAGGCTCCTATTGATCGTTTTCATAATGGATTTGGGCACAAGGTAATTGATAAATTTTGAGTATACCTTAAATGATTCCGGAAAACAGCGGCATTAGTTATAGGTACCTATCGAAAATTTATGATACCTGTAAATCCTCATTTTGGGAAAATTATTCCCGATTTCTCAACCCCTATTTTCTAGAAGGGAAAAAAAGTGTGCTGGATTTGGGTTGTGGTACTGGATTAGCAATTGACTACCTCCACTGTGATCCGAAGGATTACAAAGGCGTCGATTATTCCACTGAAATGCTAGAAGTAGCAAGAAAAAAATTCCCGGATCATCAGTTTTATACTCAATCAATCCTAGAAGTAGATTTTTCACAGCAATTCGATTTTGTGTTGGCTGCATTTGACACACTGAATCATTTCTTGAATCCTGCTGATTGGAAAAAAGTATTTGAGATTGCATCGAATCATTTGGCTCCAAGTGGCCTATTTATTTTCGATGTGTTTTCTACCTATGATCTGGAGATGAACTGGCCCGACCAATTGAATATCACAGAATCCGAAGACTGGGTCTATATTCAAAGAAGTGCTTATGACCACAAATTAAAAATGGGGAGTATCAAAAATACCATTTTTCAAAAGCAAGCAGCTCATTGGTCAAGGTTGGATGAGACGATTTCAAAAATTTCTTTACCGACTCCTGATATTATGATTCTCTTAGCTGAGGCAGGGCTTTCTTGTTTGGAAATGGTAGATTTGGAAACTGGCGAAAGTCCGACTGGGACTACAGCAACTCTTGTTTTTGTTTGTAAAAAATCAAATTAATTAATTGCCTACTTATGCTTACAGATGATTTAACCTGGTTTAAAGTTAAGAACCGAAGGATTCTACTGGAGTTAATTGCGGTCCTCAATTACCTTTCTTCTCAGCTCGATAAGGACTCGGATTTAGGCTTGAAAATTGATTATTTAAAAAGTGCAAATCTGGAGGTTTTAGAAAGAATTTTTTTGTCTCCAGAAGGAAGGCAATGGATTTATTTTACTTACACAGAAATAAAAAGTAAAAATAACAGTGAGGGAATGCTTCATGCTTACGCCAATTGGTTGGGTATCTCAAGGTTAGGATTACGTGCTCACCTAATCCAAAAACTAGATGAATTTGTTTTTGCTTTGGTAGTGCTTTCTCAGATTGCTCCCAAAGAATCCATTACCCTGAAGGTTAAGAAAAACGCAATCATACCTTTAACGGCTGAGATGTGGCGATTGCTTGAAAACGTGGATCTTAAATTATCTCCAACTACTACGGTGACTAGTGAAAAAAACTTGGAGATGATGCGTGTAAGTGTAAATTCTTTAGGGATCGAGACTCAGGCAGAATTTTCCCGACTTCCTAGTTCAAAGAAATTCCCGCTCCACATTGATTTGTATTCTGAAGCCTCTCGCTCCAGTTTTCCTGGTCGAGAGCAGTTGCCTAGGGTTTCCGAGCAAGAGCAAGAAGTGCTCCTGAAGCAAATCCAAGTAATTGAAAAGGCCCTGGATTACATCGGTTTAGTAGATTCCTCCATTACCCAATATTTTAAGGAGGTGCCCAATTATTTTGTGCCCCTTATCGGTCCTGATGGCACTTTACCAAGTAGTAGTAATTCTTCTGTGGATACGATGTTTTGGTATTCGGCTACGAATCAACCCTTATTGATGGCCGAAATGATTATTCATGAATTAAGTCATCAACGCGTTTTCAGGCTACAGGATAAGGACCCACTTATAGATCCGGAAGTTCATGGGTCTGGTTGGGATATTTGCGAGATTTATTCGCCTTGGAGAGATGATCCAAGACCCGTAAATGGAGTTTTTCATGGCTTTGTGGTCTTTACTGAAGCTGCCAAATTTTGGATGTCCTTGATTAACCAAGGGGGATTGCATCCAGAAGAGCTGGATATTTCAAAGAGGAGGATGACGATGTTGGCCCTTCAACTGGACCATGCACAAAAATCATTAGCTACCTGTACCTATACGGAATTGGGCAAATCTGTATTTGATTCCTATGCTCAGGTATTGGAAGGCACGATCCTGCCATACATCAAAAAACACAATTTGGGTGACCTAAAGCCCTTTTTTATGGAATTTCACGACCAAGAACAACCCATTGGTGTGAGTATTGCAGAAGTTGTTGAGGGGCATAAATCTCAATGGATAACTAGAAATGGTAGAAGAAATTAAAGTAGTTCCTATCTCAGGATATGTGATTAAGGTGGCTAGCAGGTGTAACCTGAACTGCTCCTATTGCTATGAGTACAACATGGGCGATTCGAGTTGGAAAAAAATGCCCAAGTACATGGAGGAGG
>JBANGF010000237.1:0-4380 GCA_037975655.1 Bacteroidota bacterium
TACCCCATGTACGATTGGGCTCATGGAGAGTCGGATTACCTCGAGCAGGTTTCCCATTCCATTTGTACCCTTGAATTTAAAGCACACCGGGAATTGTACGATTGGTATTTGGACCAGATCATCGATCCTATCCTACTCCGTCCCAAGCAGCGGGAATTTGCACGTCGTAACCTAAGTTTCACGGTGATGAGCAAGCGTAAGTTGCTCGAACTGGTGCAAAAGAATGTGGTGACGGGTTGGGATGATCCCCGCATGCCAACCATTTCAGGCTTGAGAAGAAGAGGCTATACCCCTAGTTCGATCCGCAACTTTAGCGAAGTGGCAGGTATTTCTAGAAGAGAAAATGTCACAGACGTATCCTTGCTTGAGTTTTGTGTGCGTGAGGATTTAAATCAAAGCGCTACGCGAGTGATGGCGGTATTGAACCCTATCAAAGTAGTACTTCAAAACTATCCTGCTGGGCAAGTTGAAATCTTGCATTTAGAAAACAATCCAGAAAAAGCAGATGCTGGAACACATGAAGTGCCTTTTACAAGAGAATTGTACATCGAACGTGAAGATTTCAAAGAAGAAGCGGATAAAAACTTTTTCCGTCTGGCTCTAGGTCAAGAGGTTCGTTTGAAAAGTGCCTACATCATCAAAGCTGAGTCGGTAGTAAAAGATGCAGCCGGTAATCTTCTTGAAATTCTCTGCAGCTACGATGCGGAATCCAGATCTGGTTCGGGGTCTGAAGCAAGCCAGCGAAAAGTGAAATCTACCATTCACTGGGTATCCGTGCCACATGCCATTCAAGCTGAAGTTCGAGAATACGATCGCTTATTTTTGGATGAATCTCCGGATACGCATGAATCCAAAAGTTACATGGACTTCATCAATCCCAATTCCTTGAAGGTGATTAAAAATGCCTATCTGGAACCACACTTGGGCAAGGCAAGACCAAACGAGAGCTACCAATTTCAGCGCCTCGGCTATTTTACCTTGGATTCAGATTCACGTGAAGGACAGTTGGTATTTAATAAGACGGTAGGATTGAAGGATACTTGGGCCAAGCAAAATGCAGCCACTGCAAATAAGCAGCAGACTGCCGTGAAGCCTGTAGCGCAAGCTCCTCAAGAAGCCAAATCAGCGTTGAACGAGATTCAATACATCGGGAAAAAATTGACCAACCTTTCTGGCGATAAACTGGAAGAGGCATTAGCGAATATCCGAGTCCAAGCAGAAAATGTCACTTACGATCAGTTGGAACCCTTATTTGGCACTGCAGCTAAAAAAGTGGGAACTCGACTTGCCGTTTTGGTGGCTCTTGGAACCTTGATTGCAAAAGGATTGCCCAAAAACACCGCTATTCAAATTTATATCGATTCTTGCTTGGCTGACGAATCTGCCTTATTGCAAGAAGAAGCAGGAAAGATGAACTAATTCCACTTCCAAAAACAAAAAAGCCCCGCATCACTGCGGGGCTTTTTTTGTCATGATTTACTCTCTTTTGATTTGCAATTGGATATCGGAAAACTCCTTTTGCTCAATAAAAGGCTGACTGCGAAGCCTCCTTCCTGTGGCCGCAAAGATGGCATTGGCAATGGCTCCTCCCGTAGGTGGCAGCGCAGGCTCACCCAATCCGGTAGGATCGAATCCAGAGTCCACAAAGTGAGTTTCTATTTCAGGAACTTCTTTCAAACGAATCAATCGGTAGCTATCAAAGTTGCGCTGCTTAGGTACTCCCGCTTCAAAAGTTAGGTTGGTGTACATCGCATGTCCCATACCGTCCACAATTCCGCCACGAACTTGGTGATTGGCGCCCGTAGGATTCACGACCAAGCCGCAATCGGTCACTGCAGTAATTTTTTTCAAAGTAGGTTTGCCCGCTTCCATCTCAATATTAGCCACCTGAGCCACATAGGATTTATGAGAGAAGTAGACGCTAAATCCTTGCTTTACGGAAGGATTTTTGCCCCAATTGGACTTTTCCTTCGCCATTTTCACCACTCCTAGCATTCGATCCACATCGTAGCCCAATTCCCCTACTGGTTTAGTTTTGGCACGATTCAATAGTTCCAACCGGAAATCAACAGGATCCTTACCCACAGCTAAAGCAACTTCATCCAGAAAGCTTTGCTCGGCATAAGCCAAGAAATTGGTGATTGGAGCTCTCCAGGCATTGGTGGTAATACTCGAAGCATGTTCGATGGTTTCAATTAATACGTTATCTACAGCACCCGTAGGAAAATTAGTTTCTCGAGTCGTATTGCCAGCATTCATACCGACACCACGTAGTTTGTAGCCAATCAGGGTTCCTGAAGCATCCAAGGCCGCTTCAAATCGATAGCGAACAGCAGGTCGATAGGCACCACCTGTCAATTCATCCTCCCGACTCCAGGTTACTTTCACAGGGGCTTGGATAGCTCGAGACACTTCTACTGCCTCGACTACATAATCTGCACGAAGTCTTCTACCAAAACCTCCTCCCAAACGAGTGATGGCTACCGACACATTTTCTGGTGGAATTCCGAGCAATGCGGCCGTTTCCTGACGGGCACGATCTGGGGTTTGTGTAGGCCCTACGAGCTCTACCTTATCTCCTTGTACGTGGGCAAAGAAATTTTCCGGCTCCATCGGAGAATGTGCCACAAATGGGCATTGGTATTCTGCAGTTACAATTTTTGAAGCAGACTTGAATGCAGACGCGAAATCTCCGTCCTTACGCTTCACATCGGCCTTTCCTTTGGCCATTAATTCGGTAAACAAGCGATCGTGATCTGCAGTACTTTCTACAACCCCATCCGGTTCGTAATTTATTTTCAACAATTTTTTGGCCTTCATCAAAGGCCAGGTCGATGATCCGACCACAGCCACACTAGATCCAAAAGTAACCACATTGGTTACTCCAGCTACTGCGCGTGCGGCACTGTCATCTACCGAAACTAGCTTCATCCCAAATGGAGCTCGTTGAATCATGGCATATTGCATTCCTTCCCGCTGGAAATCCAGACCATACATGGGCTTTCCTGTATACATGTCTTTGGCATCCACATTTTTTACAGGGGTACCGATGATGGTAAAGTTTTTCTTGTCTTTAAGGGTCACCTCTTCTGGAGCCGTAAGCGTAGTAGCCAATGCTACAAATTCTCCAAAATGGCCTTTTTTACCCGATCCCTCGTGGCTAATCATGCCTTTGGAAACGGAAATTTCTGAAGCCGGAACCTTCCAAGTTTGTGCGGCTGCTGCCACCAAAACGAATTTGGCAGTTGCCCCTGCTTTTCGAAGTCTCTCCCAGCTATGCGGCATGGCACCAGAGCCCCCAGTCAGCTGTCTTTCGTATTTTTCAGGATCCAAATTGGCTTGGACTACCCGTACCTTTTCCCAATCGGCCTCTAATTCTTCGGCTACCACCATTGGGAAAGAGGTTTTGATGTTTTGGCCTAATTCGGGGTTAGGCGAAAAGATAACCACATCTCCAGTTGGAGAGATGGAGAGAAAACTATTGAAGGATTTGGCTTGCGCTAAAACTTGCTCGATGCTGAGCACTTCCATTTTTGGAGAATCACAACTAAACCAGTTGAATCCGATCACTAATCCGCCAGCAGTAGTTCCAGCGATTTTCAGAAAGTCTCTTCTGCTTGTTCCTGTCTGTGTTTTCATAGTTATTTGGATTTAGCGGCTAATGCTACAGCCTCTCTAATTTTATGATAGGTACCACAGCGACAGATGTTTCGGTTCATCGCATTGTCAATTTCTTCCAAAGTCGGAGAAGGATTTTGCTCTAAAAAAGCTGCTGCGTTCATGATTTGACCTGCCTGGCAATACCCACATTGGGCTACATCCACTTCTTCCCAAGCCTTTTGTACTGGGTGATCCCCGTCCTTTGAAAGCCCTTCAATGGTAGTCACTTCTGAATTTCCAATGCTAGAAACTGGTGTCACGCAGGAGAAGGTAGCATTTCCGTTCACATGAACGGTGCATGCACCGCATTGAGCGATGCCACAGGAAAACTTAGTTCCCACAAGATTTAGATGATCCCGAAGAACCCAAAGCAATGGGGTGTCATCTTCCACCTCTACTTGATGCGTGGTTCCATTTACTTTTAGTGTAAAATTTGCCATATCTGGTTTGTTTTTAGACTATTAAACTACTAAAAAAGAGTTGTAAAAACCATACAATGTGGTAAATGGATAAAAGAAAGATTGAATTGCTAAAGGATTTGAATCGAAAAACTAAACCATGAACCTATCAATCCAAGCTTGTTTTAATAGCATATCCTAAAAATTGGCATTTTGTTGCGGATAGATTTTTTTTAACTTCGATTTATCTTTTTTACCCAAACCTGAAAAAAATGTCTCAAACCATCAAAGCAGCCATAGTCGGAACTGGATTTATAGGTCC
>JBANGF010000279.1:0-3666 GCA_037975655.1 Bacteroidota bacterium
CCGAGGCGGACCAATAGTAGCCATGGAAATCCATGCCAGAGCAGGTCCAACCAATCCATCGTTCCCATTCCTACTGCTCCTCCTGCTACCCATCGGATTTTACCCCAGATATGGGGTTCAGGAAAAAAAGGAGCTAGACCAAGTAGGAAGCATAGCATCCCTACAAAACGAAAGCTATTCAATGCACTGAGCTTGCTTACTTGCTCTTGTTCCATGGGTAGGTGAGTTGTTGCCAGAAGGTTTTGGGGAAGGTCTCCACCTGTTCAAAACCCAGCGGTTCATTTGCATTTTCATTGGGGATGTAGGCCGTACCAAATAAGTAATCCCAAAGGCTTAATGAAATGCCGTAATTGACTCCATGGCTCCCCACTGGTACTTCCTTCGCATGGTGCCAAAGGTGCATGACTGGATTATTGAATACATACTTGAGCGGACCATAAGTAATTTTCACATTGGCGTGATTGAGATGGCCAATCACAATGGTAACTAAATGGAGAATAAAGAAGTCATCCAGTCCAAAACCAATCATCGCAAGCGGGAGGTATTGCACCGATTTGTACACGATGGTTTCCATCCAATGGTAGCGTAGATGCGCCGCAAAACCCATCTCCTCCACCGAATGGTGCACTTTGTGAAACTCCCATAGCCAGGGACTGTGATGCAACCAGCGATGCACATTCCATTGAATAAAATCAGCCACAACAAAGAGAAGTAGAAACTGGGACCAAACAGGCCAAGAAGCCACTTGAATCGCCACCAAATTTTCAATTCCAAACAGTCCTAGAAAATCAGAAAAGGCGGATACTGCCACATTGGATACCGCATTGTATCCAATTAAGGAAAAGAGAAAGAAGTTGAAGAACATGTAGAAGCCATCCAACCAGAAATCCGTGCGAATAGCCGCCTGGTTTTTCCGCCAGGGGAAAGCCAACTCAAGCCCCCAAACGACTAGTGAAATACCAATAAGCCACCAGAAATAGTTGTGCCAGGAAGGGTATAGAATTTCCGAACTCAGGTAGTTCCAATACCCATAATAGCCATCTAAGAAGACCTGAATGTATTCTTGCATCGAAATTAGATTGCTAGCAATTCTTTGGTAATGATATAAATTCCCATAACCAACACAAACCAGCCAAAGCCTGTTTTGAGAACTTGCTCATTTATTTTTTTGGACAAGGCACTTCCAATAAAAATCCCAACGATAGAAAGACCTGTAAAGATCAACAAGAGCTGCCAATCGATGGTTTGCGTGGAGAGATCTCCCAAGAATCCAATTAAAGATTTAGCTGCAATAATCAATAGCGAGGTTCCTACCGCCATTTTCATGGGGAGCTTTGCCAATAAAACTAAGGCTGGGATAATCAAAAATCCCCCACCTGCACCTACAATTCCAGTGATAACACCAACTACTGACCCTTCTAGGGCAATCATGGGAAAGTTGAAGGATACTGGAGCATCTTCATCACAATCCACACATTTTTTAGCGAAAATCATGGAATACGACGCGGCTAGCATGATCAAGGCAAAAAAGACCATGATTCCGATGTTTTTGGTAATCATCGCCTCACCGATAGAAAATAAGGGATCTGGAAGTGCTGGGACTAAAAATTTCCGCGTAAGAAAGACTGCGATAAAGGAAGGAATGGCAAACACCAAGGCAGTTTTGTAATTCACCAATCCTTTTTTCATGTAAGTGCCCGCCCCAACCAAGGAAGTACTTCCTACCACAAATAAGGAATAGGCAGTCGCTAAGACCGGGTCAATACCTAAGATGTAAACCATTACTGGGACAGTTAAAATAGATCCCCCTCCGCCAATCAGACCCAAACTGACTCCAATCAAAATCGCAGCAGCAAAACCAATAATTACAATCACATCCATCAAGATGACAAGTTAGAATTTACTTCTCAAAAGTAGCGTACCGTTCTCCCCAAAAGCGGTGACAAATGTTACAAGACTACCTAATTTGCTAAACCTTAACCTATTCAAATTCGTATAATTCTCTTGTTTTTTAGACCAGGAATTTGTCTGGATTCAAAGGACCTTCCCTTCATTTTTAAAATTAACCGACTTCAACCATGCGCTACCTCGTTCCAGTAGATTTTTCGGACAATTCCCTGCAAGCCCTTGACTTTGCCCTGGCCCTGGCATCCCCAAAAGTGGATCGTGTTACGGTGGCTTCTTCGTAGAGACAACCTATGATTTTGCAACTCAAGTGGAGTTATTCACCAAACAGCAACTCGAAGCAGGCAAAAAACGAGGTAAGGAATTGTTAGCAAAGCATGCGAATGCTCTTGTACCCTTTACCTTTAAACTCGAAGAAGGAAACCCAGCTTTTCAAATCAACCAGCTAGCAGCAAAACAAACCTTCATCAATTTGTCCTTGGCTTGGAATTTGCCGAACATGAACCACCAAGGCTCGATTGGTTGGCCAAGCAAGTCAAAAAATGGAAAGGACACCTACAGGTAATCCATATATACCAATCTGACAAACAAGGATTTAAACAACTCCTCTTGGAACTAGGAATCAAGCATACCTCGCCAAAAAATACCCAAGTCTAAAAGCAGAATTCTTAACACTTAGGGGAGAAAAGCCAGCAGAGACTCTTGGTATTTATATGAAATCACATCCAGGGATTCTGGTGATGAGCCACGCCCATCAGGGATTTTGGGAAGAACTATTCACCAAAAGTGAGTCTATCCAAATGGCTTACCGTACCCAGGTCCCTCTATTAGTAGTACGCTAATTAGTTGCTAATCAACTCTTCGAAGTCGTCTCGAATGTAGATGACATTTCGACCCAGTTCAATCCATTTTTTCTTTTCCAATTGCTTTAGTAATCTAGAGATCACCTCACGAGCGGTTCCCAATTCGTTGGCCACCTCTTGGTGCGTGGTATGCAATTCGTTGGTTTTCAACTGCTTCATCTTCGTGACAATGTAATTCATCAAACGCTCATCCATGCGTTTGAAAGCAACTGCATCCAATACAGTTAGCATTTCTTGAAAGCGATGCTGGTAGGTAGTAGAAACAAAATTCTTCCATTGCTTAAACTCATCTGTCAGTTGCTCGTGAACCTGGATGGGAATAAATAATAAAGTTGCCTTTTCTTCAATCACCGCCTTGATTTCACTGGGTCTTGATGCCGAGCAGCAAGTCAACGAAAGTGCACAGGTTTCTCCTTCCTGCAAGTAATATAAAAACAACTCCTTCCCTTCTTCGTCCATGCGCATGATCTTGATGGATCCTTCCAGGACCAAAGGAACAGCCTTGACAAATTGACCAGGCTCCATTAACGTTTTACCCGACTCAAAGGTCAAAAATTGACCTTTTTCCAGTAAACAATCCACTAGTTTGGGATCAGTTAGGTTGGGTAGCGCCTGCCTTAAAATCTCTCTCGTCATGAATTAAAAGTAAGCAACAAAAATGAATTTGTCCAAGGAATTGATTTGGTGATCTAAATCACACTTGTTATTTAAAAAAAAACCACCATTCATCCTAAAACCCCTACTTTCTTATAGGTTCATGTGCTAATTTCGGGTTCAATTATTCACCATGAAATTCTGGATTTACCTTCTATTCCTTTTAGTGGGAACTGGGCCCATCGCTCTTTCTCAGGAACTTCGTGTATTGGATTCCGAAAGTCAGAAGCCTGTTTCTGGGGTT
>JBANGF010000289.1:0-9212 GCA_037975655.1 Bacteroidota bacterium
TCCGATAAACTTGGAGCCGATAAAACTTTCGTGGACAAACTCGTCTCCGGGCTTCAACCAGCCTTTGGCATACCATTGTGCCATGCGAGCCGAGGTGCCTGTACCACAAGGGGAACGGTCAATAGCCTTGTCCCCGTAGAACACGGCATTGCGTGCAGTGCTGCTCGGATCGAGGGTTTTTCCGGTCCAAAGGACATGGGAAAGGCCTCGAATCCGCTCGTGCTCGGGATGCACAAAGTCGTAGCGCTCGTTCATTTTTTGTCGGAGATTTCGAGCCATAGAGATGAGCTGCTCCGCTTTGAAGTGCTCAATCCCTGGGAAGTTTTCCTGCGGATCTACGATGCAGTAGAAGTTGCCTCCATAGGCAACATCTACTTTGAGGGTACCCAATTCCTCGATTTCGATGTCAAGATTCTCTGCAGCGAGGTAACTTTTGACGTTGGTCAGTTTGACCGATTTCACTTTAGTTCCCTCTTGACGGTATTCTACCAAGACCAAGCCAGCTGGAGCTTCCATCCGGAGAAACCCAGGTGTCTTCGGGTGAATCAAGCCTTCTTCGATGGCAATGGTGATCGTGCCGATGGTGCCGTGTCCACACATGGGAAGGCAGCCGGAAGTTTCGATGAAAAGGACTGCAAAGTCATTCTCCGGATTGTGTGGGGGAAATAACATGGAACCAGACATCATGTCGTGGCCGCGTGGTTCAAACATGAGGCCTGTTCGAATCCAATCCAGGTTGTCTAGAAAATATTGGCGTTTTTCAAGCATGTTGTCCCCTTTCAAAAAGGGAACTCCGCCTGAAACTACCCGAACGGGATTGCCACAGGTGTGGGCGTCGATGCAAGAAAAGGTATGGCGTGAATGCATATTTTGTATGATGAAATATTTCTAAAGTTTATTGTATTTCCAGGTATTATTTTTCGAACACCCCATTCACTTGCCTCCAAATCCCCAGTGGATTATGGTCCTGAAGGGCATCGGGCAAAAGCGCGGAGGGCATGTCTTGAAAGGCGATGGGACGTGCAAAACGCTTGATTGCATAAGCTCCCACCGAAGTGCTATTGGGGGCAGTGGTGGCTGGGAAAGGCCCGCCATGCTGCATGGCATGGCCTACTTCCACACCCGTAGGGGCACCCTTAAACAAGAGGCGACCGCATTTTTCTTCCAGTAAGTTGATGAGGAAAAGTTGGGACTGCAGTTCCTCCGCCTCTGCCCATACCGTAATAGTCAACTGGCCATGAAGCTTCTTGGCTACCTCTGTCAATTCGGAGACGTCATTGTAAACGACCATGAGTGCAAAGGATCCGAATACTTCTTTTTGAAACTGTTTATCCTTCAACCAATCGGCAATCTGGATTTCTGCCAAGGCTGCACTGCCATTTAGGAGGTGTTTGGGGTCTGCCACTTTTATCCAACGCAGTTCTTCCCGGGATTGCAAGTATTGAATGGAATCGTAGTAGGCTTGTGCGATTCCAGGATGGAGCATGGGAGCTGCTGCAATGCCTTTTAATTCTTCGATCAAAAGAGCTTCCAAGGCTTTGGCCTGACTAGCAGGAACAAAGATCAAACCCGGGTTGGTGCAAAATTGCCCCACACCTAAGGTGAGAGAGGCAATAAATGCCTTTGCTAGCGACTCGGTTTCTTTGGCAAGTTTGTTAGGGAAACAGAAGATTGGATTCACAGAGCCCATTTCAGCATACACTGGGATAGGCTCCTCCCGTTGGTTAGCCAGTTGGAATAGCGCCATCCCTCCAGCATGAGAACCTGTAAAGGCCACTGCTTTCGCAAGGGGGTGCTGTACCAAGGCTTGTCCTTCAGCAATTCCACCTTCCACATGGGTGAATAATCCAGTAGGAAGCCCAGATGCGGTCAATGCCTCTTGAATGCACGCTGCCACTTTTCTGGAGGTTTCTGGATGTGCGGGGTGTGCCTTGTAGATCACGGAGCAGCCTGCCGCCAAGGCGGAAATGGTATCCCCTCCTGCGGTAGAAAATGCCAAAGGAAAATTACTTGCTCCAAAGACCACCACCGGGCCGAGAGGAGTCAAAAATCTGCGAATATCTGCTCTTGGAAGGGGGCTTCGATCCGGTAGGGCAGGTTCGATGGTGGCTTCTACCCAAGATCCTTCCTTGACCAAATTAGCAAACAGGCGAATTTGCCCCGTAGTCCTGCCCAGTTCCCCATTGATTCGCCCTTCTGGGAGATTGGATTCGCGTACGGCAAGTGGTACGATTTCCGCCCGTTTGGATTCCAGAATGTCGGCAAGCTTATCCAAAAAAGCCCCCTTTTCTTTGCCAGAGAGGTTTTTGTAAAATAGGAATGCTTCCTGGGCTACCTGAAAGATGGAATTTGTATTCATGGTAAATTGGATTTAGGGAATTACTAGGGGAAAAGGATAGAAATACGGTTGAAATAAAGTATTCGGTCTGTATTTCAACCCTGTTTCTATTAAAGTGCCGGTCTATTTTTAATCCCGTCCGTAATTATTTTTTCAATTCGTGCGCGTTCTTCCCCAATCAGCGTTAAGCGAGGGGCGCGTACATGTTCGGAACCTATGCCGCAGTGCTGCTCGGCAAGTTTGATGTACTGCACCAACTTGGGATGAATGTCCAGTTCCAAAAGAGGCAAAAACCAGCGGTAAATTTTGCGTGCTTCTTCGATTTTTCCTTCCTGAACCAAGTTGTAAATCACCACGGTCTCCTTCGGGAAGGCACAAACTAAGCCAGCAACCCATCCTACAGCTCCCATGAGCAACTCTTCAAGGGCTAGGGTGTCTACGCCGCAAAGAATCTGGAAACGGTCACCAAATCGGTTGATCATACGGGTGACATTGGAGATGTCTCGGGTAGATTCTTTGATGGCTTGGATATTGGGGCAGTCCGCGAGTTCAGCAAACATGTCCAAAGTCACCAAAGTCTTGTAGTCCACTGGATTGTTGTAGATCATCATGGGTAGTTTGGTGGAATTAGCCACCGCTTTGAAGTAGGCGACTACCTCACGAGCATCTGCCCCATAGCGCATGGGAGGCAGGATCATCAATCCAGAAGCACCGAGTTCCTCTGCTTTTTTGGCCCAGAATAGTGCGTCTTGTGTGGCTCCTTCTGCGATGTTCAGGATTACTGGCACGCGTCCATTGACGTAGTTGACAGTTTCTCGGGTGAGCGTGATTTTTTCTTCTTGAGAGAGTACAGAGCTCTCACCGAGTGTGCCGCCTAGGATAATTCCATGCACGCCAGCCGCGAGTTGGGAGTCTAGGTTTTTGAAAAATAGATTCATGTCTAGACTGCCGTCTGCATGAAATTTAGTGGTTACTGCGGGGAATACGCCTTTCCAGTTCATGGGGTATAAGTTAGTGCCAAAGGTGGCGGGGTGAAACAATTCTTCTTCAAAACTAGTACGCATTTCCACTAAATTCTTTTCCTGAATTAATCCATATACGTACTATATTGATTAAAATACCTCGAATAAAGTTGTAATGACTTTAATTTTATACCAATTTTAGCCATGGAGAAAATCATTTCCTTTCAGATCCCCAAGTCAAAGCGGGAATTTGTTCGCTACCAGGAGGATCGTGGGCCTTATTTTTACGATAAACTCCACCAGCATCCCCAATGTCAGCTGACGGTCATTCTAGAAGGAAGTGGGCAGTTTCTTAGTGGGGATTATGTGGGTAGATTTCAGGGGGGAGATGTATTTTTTTTAGGTGAAAATGCGCCTCATGTGTTTCGGAGTGATGCGATCTATTTTGAGGAGAAGTCTACCTTAACGGTAGCAGGGAATACCCTGTTTTTTGATTTTGAGGCTATAAAAAACGGATTGCTGAACTTGGATGAGTTGCAGGCATTGAACCGATTCCGAAACTTTGCAGGGTTGTGTTTCCAAGTTCAAGGAGCAGCAGCCCAGCAGATTCAAGAGGTGCTCTATTCTTTCAAAGAGAAGGAAGGGCTTCAACGGTTTCAAGCGGCACTTGGGATTCTAGATCTCCTCGAAAAGGCTGGAGAGGAATTGCAGCAACTCAATTCGGGGGGAAGATTGTTGGGTCTTTCCGAAAAAGATGGAAGCCGGATGGATCGGGTGATGCAATACGTATTGGCAAATCGCTTCCAAAAAATCACCTTGGGGGAGGTAGCGGCCGAGGCAAATTTGACCAAAGAGGCATTTTGCAGATTTTTCAAGTTGCGCACCCGTAAAACCTTCACGGATTACCTCCTGCATTTGCGCATCAATGAGGCCCAGCAGTTGCTGCAAGAAACAGAATTGGGGATTTCAGAAATTGCATACCGAGTAGGATTTGAAAATTTGTCCTACTTCAACCGAAGTTTTAAGCGCATTGCTGGTAAAACCCCACGACACTTTAGGGCTTAATTTTTCTTGAGCACCAAGACCTTGGTGTCCATGACATTTCCAATAAAGAGATAATCACCAAAGGGTACGGCTACAGATGCCCCAGAAAGCTGGTTTCCTGGATCTGTCCATACAGAACGTACCGTGGCGGCGCCTTCCTTTGGATAGGAAAGCGTGATCACCTCAGAAGGGGAAATGGGTTTTTTTCCCGAAGCATACGCAGCAAAAGTCAGGAGGTTGGGATGACAGCCAATCCAAAGGTTCCCCTCTTCATCCAATTCGATATTGTCTACTCCTGTTCCGGCAGGGATGTTTTCAACAAAGGTAAGGCCGCCATCAGGAAGCAGGGAATATACACCCACGGAGAACTCTCTCGAACTACTCACAAAAAGGAGATTTCGTTTCGAGTCAACTTGAATTCCATTGGGATAGGAAAGGTTTTCTGCAACAAGTTCGAATTTTTTTCCATCAAAGTAGCCCACAGAAGCAGCTTTCAAGGCAAGGTAATTTTCGGCAAGTAGTCCCCATCTGCTGGTGTAGCCATGGTCATTGGTAAAGTAAAATGATTCAGGGCCAACCATCACAAGGTCGTTTGGACTAATAAGTTCGGGTCCTGTAATGGTTTTGAGGTGATGCAAAGTTTTCCCCTTGAGGAGAAAGGATTCAATGGAGTGCTTACCCTCCACATGATTGATGGCTAGAAGCCCATAGCTGACGCTATCGAGTTTGAATATACTTATTCCATGAGGATAGAATGGGAAATTGAGTTCAGAAGAAATCGGAACAGCTTCGAATTGTTCAGATCGAAGGTCTACCCTATAAATTCCATGAGGGCCTTCTTTACCTGCTCTATGCGCAGCTCGGTCATCAACAGAAAATAGGAGGAAGCTATCTTCTCGGGCTATGGCAAAATCCTCCACGCCAGGTAGGTCAATGCTGCTGTGAACAATTCCAACCTCACTCTTTGCTGTGACTTCTCTAAAATACCCAGTGGTGTAAAAGGTGTAGAAAATAAAGCTAGCCACTAGGGCCAAGAGGATTGTTAGGGCTAGGAGAAATTTTCGCATACTTAAATATATAAAATTCTGAGGAGATCTTTGCCTTTCGAGGTCTAGGGAAGTGTTTAAGTACTGGAATGAAAAATAGATTTTAGTTTTTTTCATCCGCCAATGTGGTTTACCAAATACTGGTTTCTCGGAATTTAGTGGTGCTGTAAATCAGCTAGGCATTTCGGTAAAGATTTTCTATGTTTCAGACAGGTAATTCTTAGCCAAACTCTCTAGCCATGAAAAAAATAGTTCTTTTTCTTTCCCTCTCACTCTTCTCCTTGATGGCAAATGCCACCGAGCTCGTATCCCTGATCCAAACCTACCAAGCGGACCGTGGAGCACTAGTCCGTCTGTATACCCATCGGCTCTCCAGCGAGTACTTCGCTCGGATGGAATCTTTCAACAAAGACTATTTGAAGACCCTTCAGGCTCAGAATTATGCAGCACTATCTGAGGATGGAAAGATTGATTACCAGTTGTTTCGAAACTACCTCGAAAAGCAATTGGCGGAGCTTGACTTGGAAAAGCGTGATTTTATGCAGATCCAATCTGTCCTTGAATTTGGGAAGCCCCTAGAAGAATTTACGGTTGCTAGACGTAGGGCTGTTCAGCCCGATGCACAAGCCTTGGCGGCAAAATGGAATCAGGTGGCCCAAGCCTTAGACGCACAGCACAAATCGCTTGCTTCGAGTTCCAAATACGATTCTTGGCAAAAAGCAGAACTGGCGGCTCAGGCTGTGGAAAGTTTGCACAAGGTGGTCAAAGAATCCTACGACTTTTACTTTGACTTTGATCCCGCATTCACCTGGTGGATGCCTACCCCATGGGAAAAATTGGACGCAGGCATGAAGGCATACGCCAAAGCTTTGCGAGCCCACTATACCAACTCCGTGAAAGACGATGGTAGTGGCATTATCGGAAAGCCGATTGGACGAGAAGCATTGGAAAACCAGTTGGCTTATGAAATGATCGCTTACAGCCCGGAGGAACTCATCGCAGAGGCAGAAAAGCAGTTTGCCTGGTGTGAAAAGGAGATGCTGAAGGCTTCCAATGAATTGGGCTTTGGCAACGATTGGAAAGCAGCCCTTGAAATGGTCAAGAATACCTACCTGCCGGCTGGCGCATGGCCGCAGGAAGTAGTGAGACTTGGAGAGGAAGCCATTGACTTGATGGTTAAAAATGACTGGTTGACCGTACCACCTTTGGCGATTGAAACCTGGAGAACGAGCATGATCTCAGCAGAGCGGCAGCGAGTGAGTCCCTTTTTCCTAGGAGGGGAAGTGATTCAAATTGCCTACCCAACTTCTGAAATGAGTCACGAAGATAAAATGATGTCCATGCGGGGCAATAATCCACACTTTTCCAGAGCAACCGTGCAGCATGAGTTGATTCCTGGACATCACTTGCAACAGTATATGAATCAGCGGCACCTCATTCACCGTCGTCCTTTTGGCACACCGTTTTGGACGGAAGGTTGGGCCCTGTATTGGGAGTTTGTCCTTTGGGATCGACAGTTTCCACGTGACGCCAAGGACAAGGTGGGCATGCTCTTCTGGAGAATGCACCGAGCGGCACGAATCATTTTTTCACTCAATTACCATTTGGGGAAAATGACCCCTCAGCAATGCATTGATTTGTTGGTGTCTAGAGTTGGACATGAATACGCCAATGCTTCCGCAGAAGTTCGGAGATCGTTTGAGGGGAGTTACGGACCCTTGTATCAAATCGCCTACATGATTGGCGCTTTGGAGATCTATGCGCTTCGCAAAGAGATGGTGGACTCTGGGAAAATGCCTGAGAAAACCTTTCATGATTTGATTCTTACGCAGAACGCCATGCCGATTGAAATTTTGAGGGCCAAGGTAACGGGTAAGCCTCTTGCCAAAGACCACCGGGCCAGCTGGAAATTTTTGGATTAAGTAAACCTAAAGGGTTTAGCGTAAGGTGTATTTGTTTGAATGATTAAGAATATGTTTTATGGGTAACTTTAGAACCTCAATCTACGCTACATGTGGCCTCAGCTGATTCGTCAATTTCGTCATTACCTCACCCTGGAGCGCTCCCTAAGCACCAACTCCATTGAGGCCTATACCCGGGATGTAGAGAAGCTAGCGGATTATGTGTCCCGTGAGTTTCCCTCCAAAAGCCCGCTTGAATTGGAATTGGAGCACTTGCGGCGGTTTGTGACGGCCTTGGCAAAATTGGAAATATCTGCCTATTCTCAGGCAAGGATTATTTCGGGTATCAAAGCCTTTTACCGCTTCCTGATGTATGAGGATCGAATTGCAGAAGATCCTGCCCAGTTGCTCGAGGCTCCCAAGTTGGGTCGAAAGCTTCCCGACACCTTGAGTTTTCCGGAGGTGGAGGCACTGCTGGAGGCCATTCCCCTAGGTGAACCCGAAGGTCATCGCAACCGGGCCATGTTGGAAGTATTGTACAGTTCAGGGTTGCGCGTTTCAGAGTTGGTGGAACTCAAAAAGAGCCAGGTATTTACCGAAGTTGGGTTTTTGAAGGTGGTCGGCAAAGGGAATAAGGAGCGGCTGGTACCCATTGGTAAGGCTGCTTTACACCACCTGAAGCTTTACGAAGAACATGTGCGATCTCAGCAAACCCCAGCTAGAGGGCAAGAGGAATACGTGTTCCTCAACCGACGTGGACAGAAATTGACTCGTGTGATGGTGTTTTTGATTATCAAGAAAACTGCAGCGCAAGCTGGGATTCAAAAAAATATCAGTCCACACACCTTCCGGCATTCCTTTGCCACCCACCTCATCGAGGGAGGGGCAGACTTGCGCGCCGTACAAGAAATGCTTGGCCATGAAAGCATCACCACCACTGAAATTTATACCCATCTAGATCGGGATTACTTGAAGCAAGTCTTGCACAACTTTCATCCTAGGAAGTAAACTAGCCCTTGCCTGTGCACAAGGAATTTACCATTGCCTTCACTTGCAAGTCCCCAAACCCATAGATACCTGCTTTGCGATTGAATTCTTGAAAGATTTGAGGAAAGTCTGTCTTTCCCCTCGATAGGATTTCGTGAAGGATTCGTTCTGGCTTGCCCAAGCCATGTGAGTCTGGAAGTCGATCGAGTTGTGCTTGGCACACTTCTTCGAGGTATTGGAAGCAGGGGGAAGATTGGAGTGAGAGATTTTTGAATACATCCCAATCTTGGCTACTGTAAGCTTGCCAGAGTGCTTTCCCTAACGCTACATCCGAAGTAGTCAATGGAACCCGTGCCTGATAGCAATCTGCAAGCGAATCCAGATCAGCCTGGCCAAATCCAGCCCATCGATCTTCGGTAGTTGAAATAGGTGGAAAAACCCGGAATAGTTTGAGTTTGGGCCTGTCGGCAAGTAGCGATAGCATAAACCATAAATTGACCTGACAGAATAAATCGTCTTCAAACCAAAGACAAATTTCGGTATCCTCTGGGAGGGAATCCAGCTGCTCAATTTCTGAGATTGTTTTCTGGCTGTATTCTTCGGCTGTGACTCCATAACTCGTAGTGATAAATTCTGTCCGAAGCTTCCAAAACTCATCCAATCCGCTGCTCGTGACAGGTCCTACAATTAGGGCCTCTCGAAATACCAACTGACTTTGAAAAAAGGAAGCGCCCTGGAGTTGGTTAGCCAACTGATCTCCATTTAAAAGGTGTATGGGAGGTGTCATCTACTTTTATTCAAAGAATTCCAATCAATGGTGCCGGATCTGGGCAATTTTCCCGATAGTTGTCTAGGTCTTTTTCAGCCGCCACACCTGGATAGTCTCCCCAAAAATCACCCATGTCCCAGATCAACTGGAAGTGGAGGTGGGGTG
>JBANGF010000347.1:0-8139 GCA_037975655.1 Bacteroidota bacterium
AGATGGAGTAAATGTTCCCAAAGGCGAATTCTTTGGTAGTTCAGCGGACCATACCAATGACATGCCGCTAATGATCTGCACTACCTTCCACGAGTGGGGGGCTACCCGCACCAACCCGGCTTTAGAAGCCGCCGGTGAAGCAGAAATCATTGAGGCCATGAAGTCCAGGTTTGCAGACAAGGCGGCGGCAGTTTACCAAGCCTACAAAAGCAATTTCCCTGGCAAAAAGCCAGCAGAAATCATGACCCTGGCCGCCTCCAATCGACAGAACGCAGTGGCATGCGGCAACGCAAAATCCAAACAAAAGGCACCGGTTTACATGGCTTGGTTTGGCTGGGAGCCCAACTTATACAACGGGCGAATGCGTGCCTTCCATTGCATTGACATTTGTTTTTGGTACGGCAATACCGACCGCATGTATACCCATACGGGTGGTGGAAAACGTCCACGACTATTGGCAGAAAAAATGTCTGCCTCTTTGCTTGCTTTCATGAAAACAGGCAATCCAAATGGGGCAGGACTACCTGCCTGGCCTAAATTCACGGCAGAAAAAGGGGAAACCATGGTGCTCAATGATGTCTCTGAGGTACAAAACGACCCGGATCGCGCCGCTCGAACAGCGCTCCCAAATCCTTAAGTAATAAAAGGTCCCTTATTATACGGGGCCTTTTTTGTTTTGCTTTAAATTTTATCCTCTCTTCCCCCTTTTCCAGCATTTGGTTGTAAATTTCGATTCGCTCAGCACCCAACTGTAATGACCAAGTTCAACAACTATACCCTTCCCTATAAACCGGCATCAGCCTATTCCAAGTCAGTGGCTTATTTTTCAATGGAATTTGCCATCCACCAACCCCTAAAGATCTACAGTGGGGGCCTTGGCTTCCTTTCGGGTTCCCATTTGCGCAGCGCCTACGAGCTGAAGCAAAACCTAATCGGGATCGGTATCCTGTGGAAGTATGGCTACTACGATCAACTTCGCAATCAAGACCAAACCTTGAAGCCAGAGTGGTACGAGAAAAACTACAGTTTTCTGGAAGACACCGGCATCAAGTTTACCGTGCTCGTTCACAACCAACCCGTATGGGTAAAGGCCTTTTATCTGGCCCCAGAGACCTTTCAGTCCGCTCCTCTATTTTTATTAAGTACCGACCTACCGGAAAATGACTACCTGAGTCAGACGATCACCCATCGCTTATACGACTCGGATACAGCAGCCAAAGTCGCCCAAATGATGCTTTTGGGCATTGGGGGTGCCACGCTAATCGATATTCTAGGCTTCAATCCGGAAGTTTACCACCTCAACGAAGCACATGGGGTCAGTTGCACCTTTTACCTGATGAAAAAGTATGGTAAAAAAGAAGAGGTTCAAAAGCGATTGGTATTCACTACCCACACCCCAGAAGAAGCAGGTAACGAGAAACACGATTTTCACCTCTGCGAAAAGATGAGTTACTTCTACGGACATTCGGCGGAAGAGGTCCGACAACTTACCGGAATGGAGGGCACCCAATTTAATCATAGTCTAGCGGCATTGCGTTTTGCCCGTGCAGCCAATGGGGTGAGCAAACTTCATGGAGAAGTAAGCCGCCAGATGTGGGGGGGCTACGCAGGAATCCCCGCCATCCAGTCCATTACCAATGCACAAAACTGGAAATATTGGGCGGATAAGCAATTGTACCGATTCATGGAAGAAGCAGACAATGCTGCTTTTGATGACAGAAAGCGTTACCTGAAAAAGCGGGCTTTTGAAATCGTGGCAGACCAAACAGGTAAAGTGTTTGACCCAGATGTGCTGACCATCGTCTGGGCAAGACGCTTTGCTTCCTACAAACGACCAGAGTTGATCACCCGGGATTTGGAAAATTTTGAAGCCCTGGTTAGTAATGCTCAACTTCCAGTTCAAATCATCTGGGCAGGAAAACCCTATCCCATGGACTATGGGGCCATTTCCGTTTTCAACTCCCTAGTACACCTCAGCAAGCGATACAAAAATGTAGCCGTCTGCGTGGGCTATGAATTGGCATTGAGTAAGCGACTCAAGCAAGCATCCGATATCTGGCTCAACAACCCTCGCGTACCCAGAGAGGCCTCCGGTACCTCAGGTATGACTGCTTCCATGAATGGATCAGTCAACTTCAGCACGGATGACGGTTGGATTTGTGAGTTTGCGCGTCATGGAGAAAACAGTTTCATTGTTCCCCAATGCGACTACCAGCACTTGCCTATCGAAGAACAAGACCAGCAGGATCTAAAAAATCTTTACCGGATTTTGAACAGCGAGATTATCCCGCTCTTCTATAGCAACAAAAGAAAGTGGCGTGACATCGTTCAGGCAGGTATGCAGGACGTGCGGGTCACTTTTGAGAGCAACCGCATGGCACGCGAATACTACGAATTGATTTACAAGTAGCCTTGAAAAACAAAAAGCCCCGTAAAGTTACGGGGCTTTTGTACCAGGAGCGGGAATCGAACCCGCACGGCCTAATGGCCACAAGATTTTAAGTCTTGCGTGTCTACCTATTCCACCATCCCGGCTTCCTCTACCGATGTAGAGTTTTCAGTCAAGTTTCCTTGAACTGAAATGAAAAAGCCCTTTTTCAAGGGCTTTTGAGCGGGAGACGAGATTCGAACTCGCGACCCCGACCTTGGCAAGGTCGTGCTCTACCAGCTGAGCTACTCTCGCATTGTGGATGCAAATGTAATCCCTCTTCATATTTTTACAAGGCAAATTCCAAGATTTTTTTCGCGGTCCTACAAATTCTTTCCTAGGATTTGCCACAAAATTCGACTTGCTGCCAACCCTCTGTTTGGACTACATAGGGTGATTACTCCATTTTCTTTTTGAGCTCATGTAGCTTCAGCAAGGCTTCAATCGGGGATATGGTGTTGATATCCAGCTCATCCAATAATTTTTTGGCTTCTGCCAATTTGGGGTCCATCTCAAAGAGCTGCAATTGAAAATTCGATTTTGGAACCGAATTTAACTTCGCGTTTTTCTCCTTTGCAGATTTATCTTTTTCCAAGTGACTCATGATCTCCGAGGCACGAAGGACGATGGGGTTGGGCATACCCGCCATCTGCGCCACATGGATTCCAAAACTATGTTCACTTCCTCCCTCCTTCAGCGTGCGCATAAAGATAACTTTGTTGCCCACCTCCTTGACCGAAACATTGAAGTTTTTGATCCGGGGAAAATCGCTGGCGAGCTGATTCAACTCATGGTAATGCGTAGCAAACAAGGTCTTGGCCTTGCAATTGGGGTGCTGGTGTAGGTATTCGACAATGGACCAGGCAATCGAAATGCCGTCGTAGGTGGAGGTACCTCTCCCGATCTCGTCCATCAAGACCAGGCTTCGACTGGATAGATTGTTGAGAATACTCGCCGTCTCGGTCATCTCCACCATGAAGGTAGACTCCCCTTTGGAAAGGTTGTCAGATGCCCCTACTCGGGTAAAGACCTTGTCGATGATCCCTACACGGGCATAGCTCGCCGGGACAAAACTCCCCATTTGGGCCATCAAAACGATGAGGGCGGTTTGCCGAAGCAAGGCCGATTTACCCGCCATATTGGGGCCTGTAATGATGAGGATTTGCTGGCTGTAGTGATCTAGGTAAATGTCGTTGGGCACGTAGGTTTCGCCTAGTGGCAACTGTTTTTCAATCACCGGATGCCTTCCCTCCTTGATTTCAAGGGTCTCCGTATCGGAGATTTTGGGACGGCTATAGTTATTGCTGCTGGCCACCTTGGCAAAAGACAGCAAAGCATCCAATGTGCCCAGGACCTTGGCGTTTTGCTGAATTGGAACTACATAGGCAGCAGCCTCCAACACCAACTCTTGGAAATATTTTTGCTCGAGCGCAATCATTCGCTCCTCTGCATGCAAGATCTTCTCTTCGTATTCCTTCAGTTCTGGGGTAATGTAACGCTCTGCATTGACCAAGGTCTGTTTGCGAATCCAGGAATCTGGCACCTTATCCTTGTGTACGTGGGTCACTTCCAGGTAATAACCAAAAACCTTGTTGTAGGAAATCTTCAAGGAAGAAATTCCCGTTTCCTGAATCTCTCGCTGTTGGATCTGCAACAGAAAGTCTTTCCCTGTATTGGCTAAACCACGGTATTCATCTAAGTTCGGGTCCACGCCATCCTTGATTACTCCTCCCTGATGCAAGAGCATGGGGGCAGATTCTTGGAGCTCCTTTTCAATTTTTTCTACCAAGAGTTCACACGGATGCAACTGCTCGGATAGGCGCTTTAGGGTGGGGTTGGATTGGGTTCTAAGGAGCGCTTTGACTGGAACCAAGGCTAAGAGCGCGCGTTTGATTTGATTGATTTCTCGAGGATTGGCGCGTCCGACCACCACCTTGGAAATCAGACGTTCCAGGTCGCCTGTCTGCTTCAGGTGTCCCAACATTTCCTCAATCAACGCCGGGTTTTGGTAAAAAAAGTCGACTACATTGAGTCGTTCTTCGATGGCTTTTTTGTCTTTTAACGGCAGGACCATCCACTTTTTCATCATCCGTGACCCCATGGGAGTCACCGTCTGATCTAGGATTTGAATGAGCGGCACCCCGCCTTCGTGTTGAGGAAACACCAATTCCAAGTTGCGAATCGTAAACTTATCCAGCCACACGTACTTGTCCTCTGGGATGCGGGAGATGGAGGAAATGTGCTGGATGTCCTTGTGCTCAGTCTCCTCCAGGTAATACAAAATCGCGCCGGCTGCTACACTTGCCGAAGGCAGGTCCTCGATTCCAAATCCCTTCAAGCTGCTGGTCCCGAAATGGTTTTTCAGTTTGTCGTAGGTAAAATCCACCTGATATACCCAATCCTCGCAATGGAAGGTGACGTAATCGGTTTTGAGGAGTTCGGAAGCAGCTTTCTTGGCGGCTTTTGAAAAAATCAATTCAGAAGGGGTGAAGCTTTGAAGCAGTTTTTCCAAGTAGGGAGCATTTCCCTCGGCACACATAAACTCACCCGTAGAAATGTCCAAGAAGGCGATCCCATGCTTCTCTTTTCCAAAATGGATGGAGGCCAGGTAGTTGTTTTTACGGGTGTCGAGGACCTGATCGTTGTAGGAAAGGCCGGGAGTAACCAGCTCGGTCACCCCCCTTTTTACAATGCCCTTGACGGACTTAGGGTCCTCCAGCTGATCACAAATGGCTACGCGATTGCCTGCACGAACCAATTTCGGAAGATAGGTATCCAAAGAGTGGTGTGGAAAACCCGCCAATTCAATGTGGGAAGCGGCTCCATTGGCTCGCCTAGTCAGCACGATATCCAAAACGCGGCTTGCTACGACCGCATCCTCTCCAAAGGTTTCGTAAAAATCACCTACTCGAAACAGCAACAAGGCCCCGGGATGCTTGGCTTTGATGGCATTGTATTGCTTCATCAAGGGAGTTTCTTGGCCGTCTTTGGATTTGCTCATGCGTAAAATTAGAATTGTCGTACTTTTGAATCGGAAACTAGACCTGAAAATAGCCGATTCGAAAAGGAAATAAAAGAGATGAAGAAATTAAGCATGGAAGAGCTGGAGCGGCTATCCGTTCAGGAGTTTAAGGAAACCAAAAAATCTCCCCTCATTTTGGTGCTCGACAATGTGCGAAGCCTCAACAATGTGGGTTCTGCTTTCCGAACAGGAGACGCCTTCCGTGTGGAAAAAATTTACCTCTGCGGCATTACAGGCACTCCTCCACACCGAGACATTCAGAAAACAGCACTCGGCTCAACTGAGTCTGTGGATTGGGAATATTGCAGCAGTACTCGAGAAGCCCTTGCTCGATTGAAAGCCGAGGGCGTTCGTTGCTGCGCTCTAGAGCAGGTGGAAAACTCCACCCCCTTGCAACAATTTCAGCCCGAGAAAGGAAATAAGTATGCCTTGATCTTTGGCAATGAAGTCTTCGGCGTGGAAGAAGAGGTGCTCAAAATCTGCGACGAGGTCCTTGAAATTCCCCAGCTAGGTACCAAGCACTCCCTCAACATTTCCGTCACCCTAGGCATCGCCGTCTGGGATTTGATGGTGAAACTAGAAGAGTTATAGAAACAGAAGCAAGAGATTAGAGACAAGAAGCGAGACAAACAAGATGCAAGAGCCGAGAAGCAAGAATCAAGATTTTGGTTGGATTACCATGGAGTCTAATCTCTTGCTTCTACTTTTCACCTCTTCTTTATTCTTCAACCGGCGCATGGTGTTCGACATTACCCACCGCGGCGGGGAAGTAGCTAGTATCCTGTCCGCCGACAGGTAGGCAAGTATCAAGAACAGGGACTTTGTTTAGTTCACAATGGAGTCTAATTTCTTGGTTCTTGCCTCTTGTCTCTAATCCTATTTCCTACCCTATACTTAGAATGGGTATTTCCCTTCTGCAATCATTACATCCGCTACTTGTCTACGAAGCTCCTTTGTATTGATGAAGTCCGGCTTGGTAAATCGCTTCAAGCCCATCAATAATACTTTTTGCTCATCGCCTTTGGCAAAAGACACAATTGCTTCTTTAGCTGCAGCCTCCACCTTGTCGATGGCTTCGTACAAGTAAATTTTAGACATCGCGATTTGCGCCCCACAGGCTGCTTCTCCTCGAAGGCTCACGAGCTTTTCGGTACGTAACAAGACTGACTCGGCAGCATAGATCTCAATCATCACATCTGCCAAGTTCATCATGATCTCCTGCTCGTCTTCAATGCGATCCTGCAAGGACATGGCCGCCTTACCGCCCACCATCAAGAATACCTTCTTGAGCTTGTGCACGAGGTCTTTCTCCATGGCAAATAGTTCGGAAGTATCGATGCTTTCGAAGGAAGGTACCGAAACTAGTTCTGAAGCGACCGCCATGGCCGGTTCAAATAAGTTGATTTCTCCCTTCATCGCGCGCTTCAACACCATGCCCACCATAAGCATGCGGTTGATTTCGTTGGTGCCCTCGTAGATTCGTGCAATTCGGGCGTCACGATAGGCCCGCTCCATCGGTGCATCTGCAGAATAACCCATGCCTCCATAGATTTGGACACCCTGATCCACAATGTAGTCCAATACTTCAGAACCATGAACTTTGGCAATGGCACACTCAATGGAAAACTGTTCCATTGCTTTCAACTTCGCTTCCGCATCGGATAAGCCCTGTGCGGCCAACGCCGCCATGCGGTCTTCAATATCCTGTCCAGCGCGATAGCAAAGAGACTCGGTTGCATAGATTCGCGTAGCCATCTCCGCCAGTTTGGATTTGATTGCCCCAAACGTGTTGATGGAAACACCAAATTGCTTTCTATCAGTAGAGTAGGTGATGCATTGACTTGTGACGGTACGCGCTCCGCCCAATACACCTGCTCCCAACTTCACGCGTCCAATGTTGAGGATGTTTACCGCGATTTTGAATCCGTTTCCACGTTCAGAAAGCATATTGGCTACAGGCACCGGACAGTCGTTGAAAAACACCTGACGGGTAGAAGAGCCTTTGATGCCTAGCTTCTTCTCCTCCTCGTTCATGGTAATGCCCCCGAAGGTTTTTTCCACGATAAATGCGGTGAGGTTTTTATCCTCCTCAATTTTGGCAAATACAATAAATAGGTCTGCAAAACCCGCGTTGGAAATCCACATTTTCTGACCCGTAATGAGGTAATGGGATCCATCCGCGGAAAGAACTGCTTTGGTTTTGCCAGAGTTGGCATCCGAACCTGCATCAGGCTCAGTCAAGCAATAGCAGGCCGCCCACTCACCTGTGGCCAACTTGGGTAAGTAGGTTTGCTTTTGTGCTTCTGTACCGTAGTACAAAATCGGCAGCGTACCAATCCCGGTGTGTGCCCCGTAGGTAGTAGAAAAAGATCCGGATGCTCCGATGATATCCGCAATAAGCATGGAGGTATTGAAGCTCATCCCCAGCCCGCCGTAAACTTCAGGAACTGAGATACCAAGCAAGCCCAGGTCCCCTGCTTTTTTGAAAAGTTGAGGAACCAATTCCGGGTGCTTCATGCTGTCAATTTTCTCCACATTGGGAGTGATTTCCGTGTCAATAAAATCTTGACAGGCTTGGGCCATCATTTTTTGCTCTTCACTGAATTCTTCAGGAATAAAAATGTCCTGTGCTGGGGTTTCTCGAACCAGAAACTCTCCACCTTGGATGCTGTTGGTTTGGGTTGACATG
>JBANGF010000362.1:0-3485 GCA_037975655.1 Bacteroidota bacterium
TTTGAATTTGAATTTCCGGAGTTGAAGCAGGCGTTAAAGTCAATTTTTTCGAGTTGAATTTTCCATTTCGCCATTTCATTGATTAGTGCTACTGGCGATTTTTTTTAACCATCAGTCCCAAAATGTTTTTTTTGATCTCAGGAATAAGGACTTTAGGGAAAGATTTACACCTGAAGTATGAAAAATATCATCGCTGTGCTTCTGCTAGCACTAATCAGTCAATTTGGCTTTGCCCAAGACCTAAGCTACTACCTTCCCAAAGGCTATACCTACAACCCGAAAGTTCCTACTCCCAAGCAGGTGCTGGGCTATGAAGTAGGCGAATGGCATGTGACCCACGACCAGCTGGTCATGTACATGAAGGCCGTCGCTGCCGCTTCAGATCGAGTTAAATTTGAGGAAACAGGTCGCTCCTACGAAAAGCGCCCACAAACCCTATTGACCATTAGTGCTCCTGCCAACCTGGCCAAACTGGACCAAATCAAGGCAGAACGCGCCAAACTCCGGGACCCTGCCGCCTCGGTCAATATAGCTGCTATGCCTGTGGTGCTTTTTATGGGGTACTCCGTTCATGGAAACGAGCCCAGTGGTGCCAATGCTGCGCTACTTGCAGCCTATCACTTTGCTGCCGCCAATGAAATCGAAGCAGACCTCAAGGACATGGTGCTTCTATTGGATCCGGCCATCAACCCCGATGGACTCAACCGCTTTGCTTCCTGGGTCAACTCCCACAAAGCCTACAACATGAATGGGGATCCTGCGCAGCGCGAACTCAACGAGGCCTGGCCTCGAGGACGCACCAACCACTACTGGTTTGACCTCAACCGCGACTGGCTTCCTGTGCAACATCCTGAATCCAGAAATCGCGTACGTGTCTTCCAAAGCTGGCTACCGAACGTGCACTTGGACTTCCACGAGATGGGCTCCAACAGCACCTTCTTTTTTCAGCCTGGTGTCCCTTCCCGTGTTCACCCTTTGACCCCAAAGAAAAACTTCGAGCTGACCGAGAAGATCGGAACCTACCATGCCAAAGCCTTGGACCAAATCGGTTCGCTGTACTACAACCAGGAAAATTACGACGACTTCTACTACGGCAAAGGATCCACCTATCCAGATGTGCAAGGATCCGTCGGCATCTTGTTTGAACAGGCTAGTTCCAGAGGACACCTCCAAGAAACGGACAATGGCATGCTCAGCTTTCCGTTTACAATCCGAAACCAATTTACCGCCAACCTCTCCTCCTACCAAGCCACCAAAGAAATGCGCGTGGAACTCAACCAATGGATGAAGGATTTCTACACGGACATCAAAAAGGAAACGGACGCCGACATCAACAAGGCCTATATTTTTGGTGCTGCGGAGGAAGATGCACGGAGCTATCATTTGGCGGACTTAATTCTACAGCACGACATCAAACTCTTTTCCCTCAAGGAAGATCTCGTGATCAACGGCAAAAAGTTTAAAAAAGGAAACTCCTACATCGTACCTGCCGACCAGCCGCAATACCGCTTGATTAAGGCCATGTTTGAAACGCGAACTACCTTCCAAGACAGTTTGTTTTACGACATCTCTGCTTGGACCTACCCGATGGCATTTGGCGTAGACTTTATGGCTTTGAATAGCCGCATCGTAAATCTTGCCAACGTCAGCCCTGTGGATAAGTCTAGTTTTGCGCAAGCGCCAGGCAAGGTAATCGGCTCCGCAGGGGCCTATCAATATGCGATGGAGTGGACCGATTACTATGCACCCAAAGCGGCTTATCAGTTGTTGAAGGCTGGGTTTTTGGTAAGGGTAGCCACCAAAGAATTCTCCACTGCTGCCGGAAAAACCTTTGGCAGAGGCACCTTGCTAATTGACAAGGGAGAAAGTGGCCTTGATTCGCAAGCCTTCTTCAAAAAACTAGAAGAGATTGCCCGATTTGCCCACGTAGATATTCATGCATTGACGACAGGGTACACGCAGGGAGCGAACCTAGGCTCTACGTTTATACTTCCCTTGAATAAGCCTACCATCGCGCTTTTGGTCGATGGCGGTGTGGATAGTGGAGAAGCCGGAGAAATCTGGCACTTGCTCGATCAGCGCATGCAAATGCCGGTAACCCTACTGCCTTTGGAATCCGTAAGCGGCACCAACTTGGATCGCTACTCGGTCATCTTGATGGCGGATGGAAGCTACGGGCAACTGGGTCAGTCGGGCGCTGCGGCCCTGAAAACTTGGGTGAGCAAAGGCAATACCTTGGTGGCCAAAGGAGGCGCACTTCGCTGGTTGGCCCAAAATGAAATCGGAAATTTCACCTTCAGAAAGGTGGATAACGCGGAGAAAGGCTTGCAGAAAAACTATGCGGATTTTGAAAATGCTACCGGAGCCAAGCAAACCTTCGGAGCCATCTTCAAATCTACCTTGGACACCAGCCATCCGATCGGATATGGCTACGTGAGCAAAGACCTTTTCACCTTCAGAAATGACAATTTCTTCCTAGAGCCCTCTACCAATCCTTACGCCAACCCCCTAGTTTACACGAAAGATCCTTTGGCATCGGGCTACTTGCACCCAATCAATTTGCCTGGAGTACAGGAGAGCGCCGTGATCCGTGTAGCTAGTCAAGGCAGAGGTAGGATTGTAGGCTTTGCGGACAACCCTAACTTCCGTGCCTTCTGGTTTGGTACCAACAAGCTGTTTATGAATTCTATTTTCTTTGGTCAAGTGATTGACGGAGGAACTGCCCGTTAAATTTCAAATCCCAGCATTGAGCTGGGATTTTCTTTTCTATTGCTATTCTTAAAATTTATGAAAAAAATTAGTCTGTTTCTTTTCGCTTTGCTACTGGGCGGAGGCGCACTTGTCGCACAAGAAATGAGTTTTGAATCCTACAATCCTCCTTCTACGCTCAAGGTGCCTCAGCATCCGGTGACGCGGGCCAAGTTTCCCTTTATCGATATCCACAGCCACCAAGGAGGGATCAACAAATCCAAGATTGATCAACTTCGCGGGGAAATGGATGAGTTGAACATGGGCATCATGATCAACCTGAGTGGTCGGGGCTTTGGACAAGGCAATAGCAATGCCCAGCAGGAATACATCAAGGGCATGATGCAGGAGTTTAAAACCCATGCTCCTGGCAGATTCATGGTGTTTACCAACTTAAATTTTAATGGTTTTGGCACCCCAGAATGGACCGCCTTAGCAGTAAAGGAGCTACAGGAAGATGTAGCTGCAGGTGCAGTGGGCTTGAAGATTTACAAGAGTTTGGGTTTAACCTCCAAGGACAATACCGGCAAGCGAATTCCCGTAGATCATCCCGATTTGGATCCAGTGTGGGCCAAGGCAGGTGAACTCGGTATTCCAGTACTCATCCATGCTGCAGATCCTGCCCAGTTTTGGCAGCCGATGGATTCCACCAATGAACGCTGGCTGGAACTCAAACTTCATCCAAATCGCCGTCGTTCTGCTACCGACCCAGCGCCTTTTGAGCAAATTATCGCCGA
>JBANGF010000004.1:0-3130 GCA_037975655.1 Bacteroidota bacterium
TTGAAATAATGAATAGTTGGGGAAAGGAATATGGCGATAATGGAATTATTTGGTTTCGCTATGAAGATTTTGCCAGAGAAGTAAAAACAGCCTATGCTCTATCTGGAATGGAAGATGCGCCTGCTGAAATTAACCCCAATAATGAGTTTAATATCACTTTATCTGCAGTAGGTACTAGTTCCTCCAAACTTTTACCTATAAATCAATCTGATAACTACTATGAGGGAATGGTGTTTTCTTCTCAGAATTCATTATCCAATAGTTACACCATTAATTATTCGAATGACGACGAGAAGTATCGATTGAATATTACAAGTAATAGTTCTTCCCCTTACTACGTTTACATGTTTTCTTTTGCAAGTCAAAGGGTAATTCTTGAATCTTCCTTTATAAATCAAATGAATGCCTTAGATAAATCTAATGGTTTAATCATGCCTTCCAATTCCTATTCGGCATATACCCTTTCTGAAAGTGATTTATGGGGGAAGCCCTATTGTCTTTTGGTGTCAAAAAAACCATTAGAGGAAAATTTGATAACTGCTTCTTTAAAAAGATCTTACAGTTCCCTTGAAGATTTTTTGTTAGTGAATTTTAATAGTCAGTTGGTGATCAATAAACCCAGTGTGGATTACCTGAATTACGATGGAAAAATTGAAATAAATACGAGTAATGAGCCTAATGATATTTTACCAATCCTTATTAATCATCAATTGGAAGAAAGAAACGATGACTTATTTGGCGTGATTGATCTGAATACGGATGATTACGAGGCGGAAATTTTAATTAATGAAACTCTGAGTAATTTCAAGCATCCAAAATCAACCGATCCAGAAAGTGATTTGTCTTTGGAAATTAAACTAAGTAAAACATTGAAAGGATATAGCCTCAATGTGACAGGCTATGATCAATTCGATTTTTTTGAGGAATTGTTTAGCAGGGACGTTAACCTTTTTGGAAATGAAAAAAAGGATGAAAACTTATTCAAATTTTCGGTTTCTGGAGATTTGAAAAGTATACCAAAAAAACTTGAAAAAGAGCTCTTTAAGAACTTGACAAAAAACAATATTTCTTTTGTTTTTCAGAATGAATGAGAAAAGTTTGATTGGATAAAGTAGAGTGCAGTACTTAAACAGTCATTTTTTAAAACTGGTTAGTATTAATTGTTTAAACGAGTATTGATTAATTGCTGCAAAAAATGAAAATGGGAAGTATTATAACACTTCCCATTTTCATTTTTATTCAATTAAAGTTTTAGTTACCGAAGATTGTGAGGATAGCAACCTTTAAGTGAACTTGTTTTCTCAATACCCATACTTTCCCTTCCATCTTTTAGAAAGAAAGGCGCGAAGTTCCTGCTCCCGGGCGTTGTCCCCTGGTTGGTAGAGGGTGGTGCCTTGGATGGCTTCGGGGAGGAATTCTTGATTCACAAAGTTACCCGGCCCATCGTGGGAGTACTGGTAGGCTTTGCCGTAGTTCAACTCTTTCATCAATTGCGTAGGGGCATTTCGAAGGGCTAAAGGCACAGGGAGATCTCCCGTCTGCTTCACCAAGGCCTGAGCCTGGTTGATCGCCAAGTAAGCCGCATTGCTCTTGGGCGAGCTCGCCAAGTAGGTGACACACTGGGACAAGATGATGCGTGATTCCGGGTAACCTATCAGTTTCACCGCATCAAAGCAATTGGTGGCCAACAGCAAGGCGTTCGGGTTGGCATTACCAATATCCTCCGAAGCAAGGATCACTAACCTGCGCGCAATAAAGGTCAATTCTTCCCCTCCCTCAATCATCCGTGCCAGCCAGTACACGGCCGCATTCGGATCGGAACCGCGGATGGATTTGATAAAGGCGGAGACGATGTCGTAATGCTGCTCTCCGGACTTGTCATACAAGGCTACCTTTTGTTGAGCCACCTGCATGACGCGCTCGTCGGTGACGGTGCAGGGATTTTCGGGCAAACTTTCGATAACAATCTCCAGCAAGTTGAGCATCTTCCGTCCATCCCCACCAGATATTCGGAGCAGGGCATCCGTTTCTTGGAGGATTACTTCCTTTTTCTTTAGGTCAGTATCTTGGTCCAGCGCTTGCTGAATCATGGCTTCCAAGTCGGCCTTTCCCAAGGGATGCAAGGGGAAAACCTGACATCGGGAGAGTAGGGCGGCATTGACCTCAAAAGAAGGGTTTTCCGTAGTGGCTCCGATCAGTCGGATACTGCCTTTTTCTACTGCCCCAAGTAAGGCGTCTTGCTGGGATTTATTGAAGCGATGGATTTCATCGATGAAAAGTACTGCCCCCTGCTGAAACTTGGCCTTTTCGAGCACCTCACGGATGTCTTTTACCCCCGCATTGATCGCGCTAAGCGTGTAGAATGGGGCTTTGATTTCGTTGGCAATGATGTTGGCAATGGTTGTTTTCCCCACGCCTGGAGGGCCCCAAAGAATCAAGGAAGGCACATTTCCGGATTTGATCGCTTGGTACAGAAATGACTGGGGGCTGGACAGGTGGTTTTGGCCGATCAGTTCCTCCAATCGGCTTGGGCGCATGCGTTCGGCTAGTGGGGTGGGGTTCATTGTTTGGAAGCGATTAAGGTTGTACCAAGTACAATGTACTAAGTACCAAGTACAATGTACAAAGCATCATGTTGGGTACTCAAGTAATTGTAGATCCCTTTCTTCATTCTTTAATCAGAGTTCAGCATTCGCTATTTTTTTGGAGTATCCAGTCCTAAAATGTTGTATGAATCAGAATCCCTACTTTGTCGGTCTACGATAGGTTTATTGTCTATCACATCTGGTTAAATATCGAACGCATAACGCCGATCGGAGAATGATGAATTTCAACTTCTACTAAGTTCAAGATCCCTTGCCTATCCGTCTCCCAAACTCCTCCAGGTGCTCGTCTCCAAAGTCCAGATGGGTCACAAAGCGAACCAGATCCTTGCCAAACTTGACTCCCTTGATGCCCTTGCTATTCAACTCTTGAAGGTAGGCTTCAGGGCTAATTCCCTCCAGTCGGGCAATGACAATGTTGGTGGCCACAGGAAGTACTTCCACTACCTGAGGTGCTTTCAATAGGAACTCACCCAAAGTACGCGCACGTCGGTGGTCTTCCTTCAAGCGCGCCACCTGATGATCTA
>JBANGF010000084.1:0-6622 GCA_037975655.1 Bacteroidota bacterium
CAATATATTTATTTACCCAACTCACGAAAAAGTAACCCATGTCCACATTTTCCTCAAAACCAGGAGATACGGCTTTCAGCGTTTTGTATTGATCTGGTCCAAAATAATAGGTAAGGTTGGCCTGACCTTTCAGAATAGGTAAAGAAAGGCTTGCGCTCATCGACCGAACTAGGGAGGAATCTGCTGGAGTGCTTTGGTTTAGATTTACTTCTTGAAAAAGCGAATCTGCAATAATTCCTGCAGTAAAAAATCGTTGAGAGAACCCAACCCATTTTACAGGTTCAGCCACTTTAGCTTCCTCTGGATCGTCACTTAATCCAAGGTTTTCATAGGTTCCGTCCGCGAGATAGTAGTTTACCTGTGTTTTTCTTCTGGATTCTGCAAGGTCTTTTTCTTGAGATTTGATTTCGTCTTTCCAGTCAATTTTGAGTGCTTTCGCAGTCACAATCCCTTGAAGTCCTTGTATTTCAAATTTCTTTTCTAAGGTATATGCACCCTCTTTTAAGGTGTATTTTTGAACCAACTGCCCAGATGGACTGCTTGCAGTAAAGGTTACTGTCTGGTGTTTGACACCCTCAATCTCTTCAGAAATTACCGTGGGTACGAAATAAAGCTCATTTAAGTTGATAGGGCCCAGCCGCGTGTCTATAGAGTAGTTGAGGCTGGTTTGTGCGCTATCTAATAAGAATAGGGCTTCATTTTTCCAACTCACATAGTTTTTAAGTAGTACTTCTTGGATACTTCCGCCTTTGTTAGAAAGGGTGATTTTGACTACATCATTTTCAAGAACTACTTTTTTTTCTTCGCCCATTGTCCATGAAGCGAGTTCTCCAAATTTTGCTTGGCGCTCTAGATTCAATACGCTATCTGGAGGTGTAGCTGATGCAGTTAGGGTAGCTTGAGGCGCTTCTGCGCTCGCTTCTGTAGAAGCAGGGCTAGTCTCTGCAGGAAGGGTTTCTGGGCTATTCGCAAAAAATAGCGAATAGGTGAGAATGACTGCTGCAAAAAGGATCAAACCTGTTGCTTGATTTTTATCCATGGTAGTTAGCTAAGACTGGGGTTTAGCGCCAGTTATTTGTCGTTTTTTTATCGAGCGCTGCTTGAATGAAATCCACAAATAAAGGTTGAGGCTTCAAGACAGTGCTTTTGTATTCAGGATGAAATTGGACCCCTACAAACCAGGGGTGATTTTTGATTTCTACGATTTCCACCAATCCCGTTTCTGGGTTCTTTCCCGAAGCTAGCATCCCTTTTGCTTCAAGTTGGTCTAGGTAGGCATTATTAAATTCATAGCGATGCCTGTGGCGCTCTTGGATTTTGGTTTTTCCATAAGCCATGGCCGCCTTGCTGCCTTTTTTGAGAGTACAAGCATACGAACCCAGACGCATAGTTCCTCCCATTTGTACAATTTTCTTTTGTTCCTCCATGAGTGCAATCACTGGATGCGGGGTGTCAGGGTCCATCTCTGTGGAGTTGGCATGCCCAAGACCAAGTACATTTCTTGCAAATTCTATCACAGCAACTTGCATCCCAAGGCAAATTCCAAAAAATGGAATCTTGTTTTCACGGGCATACTTGACCGTCGCTACCTTCCCTTCAAATCCTCGCTCTCCAAATCCTGGAGCTACTAGGATGCCATCGAGTGATTTTAATTTAGAACTGTAATTGTCGTTATTGATTTCTTCGGAGGAAAGCAAAATTAATTTAACCTTGCATTCCGCTGCTGCGCTGGCGTGGGTGAAGGATTCAATGATGGATTTGTAGGCATCTGGTAACGATACGTACTTTCCAATCAATCCGATGTTAACTTCAGCAGTTGGGTTTTTTAATCTACCCAAGAATCCTTTCCAATCTTTGAGATCAATTTTTGATTTGGGCTTTAAGTTGAGTTTGGCAAGGACGCGCTCATCCAACTTTTCTTTTTTCATTAGGAGAGGAACATCGTAAATGGATTCAGCATCCATAGCTTCGATGACGCTATCTAACTGCACATTGCAGAAGAGGGCCAACTTCCGTTTGACATCTTGTGGGAGTGGGTGTTCGGTACGACAAACTAAAATATCAGGTTGGATACCTGCCTCCAGGAGTTGCTTGACAGAGTGTTGGGTAGGCTTTGTTTTTAATTCTTTAGCTGCTTTTAGGTAGGGAATCAAAGTTAAGTGAACGACCAGGAAATTCCCTGGCCCCAAGTCCCAACGGGCTTGACGCACGGCTTCAATAAATGGAAGTGATTCAATATCTCCTACACAGCCACCGATCTCGGTGATGACTACATCGTATTTCCCGTCCTGGCCTAACTTGTAAAAATTACTTTTTATTTCGTCAGTGATGTGGGGGATCACTTGAACTGTTTTTCCAAGAAATTCGCCTTTGCGTTCCTTAGTGATTACGTTATTGTATATCCTTCCAGTAGTAATGTTGTTGCTTTGGGAGGTTTCTACGTTCAAAAATCGTTCGTAATGTCCTAAATCCAAATCTGTTTCTGCACCATCCTCAGTCACATAGCACTCTCCATGCTCGTAAGGATTCAAGGTTCCAGGATCGATGTTGAGGTAAGGATCAAATTTCTGAATGGTGACACTCAATCCTCTAGCTTGAAGCAATTTGCCAAGTGATGCGGCAATGATACCTTTTCCTAAGGAAGAAGTAACTCCTCCGGTGATAAAAATGTATTTCGTTTTTGAAGCCATAAGAAGAGGAGGAGGGGTTGAAATAAGTTGAATTCTTATGGGGTATAAAGGTAGAAAATTTTCGTGAATTGCCTTTAAAAAGGAAGTTGGAATTTTTTAGGAAAAAAATCAGCGAATCAAGGAGGTATAAAATTTTTTGATTGAAAAAATTAAGCTGGCTTTTTGCTCCTAATTTTAATACTTCAAAAAATAAACTTGGTTGTACTTTTTCAATTCGATTTTTGTATAAAATAAAGACACAATTAAAAATTATTTTTTTTCATAAACCTTCAACTCTTTTTTTCGTTTGTGTTTTATTCTTTCTAAGGCAGTATTGATTATTCACTTCCAATTCTTTTGTATTTTTCAATTAAATAAGGACAATAAGAATTCTTAATATATCACTTAATTTAGTTGTTTTTCAGTTACCATTCTTTTCATTGTATTTTAGTTAGAAATTCATTTTATTTGAGGACTTTCATCTTTTTTTTTCGCTAGGGATTTATTTTGCCAAATCCAGAATCTTTTTTTTAACCTAGAAGTAGAGGCTTAAAATTTATATTTTTCTTATTTACTTAAAAGTTAAAAGTTTGTTCAAAACTTCATTTCAATTAATGAAAAATGATTTTTTTAAACCACATTTAATCCACTCCTATTCTTCCGAAGCCGTATATCTTATTTATTGTTAAAAAATCAATTTTAATTTTTGGCAGCAACTATTTTTCATGCTATATTGCGTGTCATTTTTAAACTATAAAACAAACAAAAAACATGAGAGAACTGATTAAAGAGTCCATCGTAGATTTAAAGAAATCTGATGGTTTTGTGTATGTAACTGCTGATGGCAAGAAAATTGACCTTCATGAAGCTGCATCCAGAGGTATAGCCGTGACTCCAGTAAATCCCAAGGATGGAGTAATTAAAAAATTAGAGGCAGCTGGTTTGTTTCTTACAGACAGTAAATTCCTAGCTGACTTGAATGAATTGATTGCATCTTTGAATGGTGGATCTGCTGGTAAGTCGGAAGGAAAGCGCAGATCTTTTTCAGATGTTGAAAAGGGAAAAATCATGGAAGAATGGAAAAAAGTGGAAGCAGCTGGAAAAAAGACTAAAGCAGCCTTTGCCCGTGAAATTGGAGTGGGATACCAAACTTTCATTAATTGGTTGAGAGGGTAATACGTTACCTACTTTATATAAGAAAGGATAGCTCTTGCTATCCTTTTTTGTTTTAGAGGAGTAATAGATTGTAAATTTTAAGTGCCAACTAGTTTAGGCGAGTAATTCGAAAGGGAATGATTTTTCAATTTGGTAGTCTAGCCAGATAATCTGTTTATTTTTACAGCATGTTAGATCATGCTGCTATCCTCTCCTCTCTCAAAGACAATGGGAAAGTGTACCTTCAAGAGGGAAGTGGGAAGATTTTTTGTTTGCGAAAGGGGACGCTTGCCGAGAAGGAAATAATTCAAGATGGCATTTACTTGCTATTTGATTTATTCCAAATTCGCACGATTTGTGGTGCCTTTTCAGAAGTTTCCTTAGATATCGTCGATTTTGCATCCAAACCTACCATTTACCAAAGTCCTGCAAATCCGCTCCTACCCAAAGGTGCAGTGGTGGATGGACTTGTTCGTTTTTCACTAATCAGAGAGCCCAACTGGAATAAGCTCTTATTTCAAATCGCGCATCCTGTAATGTTTACAGAAGAAAAGGACGTGAAGACTGACGTACAGACCAATCTCTTGTTTCCGCTATTTCATGCAGGGACCAAGGAATTGTTTTTAGGTCCTGAAGGGGAAGTAAAAATTAGGAAAGGATGAATCTGAGCAAAATGCTAGCGGCACATCCAATTTTTGCGCGGGTTGCGCAAGTGGCTGCGAAAGAAGGATTGGAGACTTATGTTGTGGGAGGCTATGTGCGGGATTTGATTCTAGGTCGGCCCAGTAAAGACATTGACTTCAACTGTGTAGGTTCTGGGATTCAATTGGCTCAGGAAGTTGCAAAGACTTTTGATTTTCATGTCCCCCTTTCTGTATTTAAGAATTTCGGTACGGCCATGCTGAAGTTGGACGACTGGGAACTTGAGTTTGTAGGTGCGCGAAAGGAATCCTACCGCCAAGATTCAAGAAAGCCATTGGTCGAAGATGGTACCTTGCTGGAGGATTTGGAACGGAGAGATTTCACGATCAATGCAATGGCTATTTCCCTGAACCCGGAAAATTATGGGGAATTGATAGATCCTTTTGATGGAATCAAGGACATTAAGGCCAAGCGCATCAAAACTCCTCTGGAACCTGGAATCACCTTTTCGGATGATCCGCTACGAATGATGCGTGGTGTACGGTTTGCGGCACAGTTGGATTTTGACATCGAGGCGGAAACTTTTTTTGCACTAACTACTTACGCGCCTCGGCTGCAAATTATTTCCTCAGAGCGAATTATCGACGAGCTCAATAAAATTATCCGCTGCCCCAAGCCTTCTTACGGATTTAAACTCCTTTTTGCATCTAAGCTCTTGCATGAGTTTTTCCCTGAAATGGTGGAGCTTCAAGGAGTAGATTCGGTGGATGATAAGTCCCATAAGGATAATTTTTACCATACCCTACAGGTATTGGACAATTTATGTCTAGCTACAGATAATCTTTGGCTTCGCTGGGCTGCCATTCTCCACGACATTGCCAAGCCTGCCACCAAGCGTTTTCATCCCAAGATAGGTTGGACCTTTCATGGGCACGAGGACAAAGGTGCACGCATGACGCCAGGGATTTTTAAGCGTTTGAAACTTCCCATGGATGAGCGGATGAAATATGTACAGAAGTTGGTCCGACTACACCTTCGCCCCATTGCTTTGGTAAAGGATGAGGTGACGGACTCGGCTTTGCGAAGATTGCTTTTTGATGCAGGTGATGACATCGATGACCTGATGGCCTTGTGTCGGGCAGACATTACTTCAAAAAATAACAAGAAAGTTCAGAAGTACCTAGAGAACTTTGATCGTGTGGAGCAGAAGCTCAAACAAGTAGAAGAAAAAGATCAGATACGCAACTTTCAGCCTCCTGTAAGTGGGGAGGAAATCATGGAGACTTTCGGGATTTCTCCGTCAAAAATCATTGGAGATATAAAAGAAGAAATCAAAGAAGCTATATTGGAGGGGCGAATCCAAAATAATCAAGCTGAAGCTCGCCTGCTGATGCTTCAAATCGCCCAAGAAAAAGGACTTTACCCCATTCAAAAACCTTAACTATTCGTTTACTTATGTTGAAAATTGTCGTTTTCGTTTCCTTAATTACGCTAAGTATTGGAACTAGTCTGGCACAAACAGCTACTGATTCCATACCCAAGTTTGACCCTAAAGTAAAGAGCGCCCTGAATATGGTAGACCAAATGGCCTATCAAGCAGCACTTCGCTACAACGATTTGGAAGTGGCAAAGGATAAACTATACAGTTTGATCGTCCGAAATCCAGAAGACCTGCGCTTCATGGAAGCCTTGGGTAGCTTGTACTTCGAATCCGGTCAATACACATCCTCTGCTTTGGTAGCCATGGATATTTTGAAGCTCAACGATAAAAACGTAGGTGCTTTGGAAATTGCTTCCTATGCTTTGGAGCAGCTTGGTGCCTTTGATCGCGCTTTGCCTTACTATGAGAGTTTACACTTGTTGACAGGTGACAACTTTAGTTTGTACAAGTCTGCCTACCTACAGTACTCCATGAAGCGCTATGCAGAGGCAATGAATTCCTTGACAATGCTGATGAAAGTAGCCAAGGCAGATGAAAAAATTGGCTTTGCAATCTCTGATACTGAGACCCAGCAAGTGGACATGAAGGCTGCTGCATTGAACCTAAAAGGTTTGGTGTTCTTGGATCAAAATTCAAAATCTGAAGCCAAAGCAGCTTTCACTGAGGCACTTGCTATAGAGCCGAACTTTAACCAAGCCAAAGAAAATATAGTGAA
>JBANGF010000112.1:0-5203 GCA_037975655.1 Bacteroidota bacterium
GGTGATGCCCAATACCACCCAGGTGATGGAGGGATCTTGAAAGGTAAAGAAGTACAGAAAGTCTTCCATATCAGCTTTTCAGTGGGTTGAAGTCTTGCTTTCGAATCAAATCGGTCACCTGGGTGAGTAGGTTGAGTTTCCCTCCATAGGTCTTGCGGAGCAGTTCTTCGGTCATTACCTGATCCTTAGGCCCGGAAGCTACTAGGTGCAGGTTGAGCATAATCACCCATTCAAAGAAGTTCATGGCGCTGTGGATGTCGTGGTGGACTACCAGCACGGTTTTCCCAGCGCGAGCCATGTCTTGGAGCAACTGGAAGATGGCCGTTTCAGTGGCCATGTCCACACCGGCAAAGGGTTCGTCCATCAGGTACAAATCTGCTTGCTGGGCTAGCGCACGGGCGATAAAAACGCGCTGCTGCTGTCCGCCAGAGAGTTCGGAGATCTGCCGATTGGCAAAGGCAGTCATGCCTACTTGTTCCAAAGCTTCTTGGGCGATTTGGACCTCCTTTTTGCCGGGACGGCGAAATAGCCCCAGCTTGCCATAGGTCCCCATGACGACTACGTCTAGGACAGAGGCAGGGAAATTCCAATCCACAGATTCCCGCTGGGGCACGTAACTAATTCGGGTGCGCACCTCTTGCAGGGGCTTGTCAAAAATTTTGATGTAGCCGGAGGTAGGTGGAATCAAGCCCATGATGGACTTGATCAGCGTGGATTTGCCAGCTCCGTTGGGTCCAAGAATACCGATCAATTGGCCTGCAGGTAAGCTCAGGTCCACATTCCATAGTACGGGATGCTGGTCGTAGCTCACCGTCAGGTCATGCACTTCTAAGACGGGCTGGGGTACCTGTGTGATCATGGGAGTAGTTGGCTGTAGATTAGTTGAAGATTGGTTTCAAACATGCCGAGGTAGGTTCCAGCAGGAGTATTTGGCGCATCGAGGCTGTCCGTATACAAAGGTCCAGCTAGTTTAACCATTTGATTTTTTTCTGCTGCCCCTCGGGCTACGGCTTGAAGCGCCTTAGGAGAAATGGTCTGTTCGGCAAAAATTGCTTTTACTTGGTAGGTTTGGATGATTGTAATCAATTCGGTAAGGTCGCGCAATCCCGGTTCGCTCAGCGTGGAGAGTCCTTGTAGGGAATAGACGGGGAGTCCATAGGCCTTGCCAAAATAGGCAAAAGCATCGTGTGCGGTCACCAGAACTTGTTTTCGTTGAATTAGTTCCTGTATTCGCTCTCGGGTCCGTTGGTCGAGCGCTTGGAGTCGATCCAAGTAGGCTTTGGTATTTGCTTGAAGCCTTGACTTCCAAGTTGGCTGCCAGATTTGGAGTTCCTGACTGGCATAGGCCAGGGCAGCGGACCAGAGCGAAATGTCAAACCAGATGTGTGGATCCACGCTATGGGATTCAGGTCCAGAGCGAATGAGACGATCCGCAGGAATGCCTTTGGATACATCAATGAGTGCCTGCTGCTTGGCTAATTTTTCAAAAATCTCGGTCATTTTACCCTCCAGGTACAAGCCATGGTAGACCACCAGGTCTGCCTGAGTAAGTAGATCGAGGTCACGTACTGAGGCCTTGTAGAGATGGGGGTCTACGCCTGCAGGCATCAGGGCTATAACCTCCGCTTGATCGCCTACCAGCTGCTGTATGCCGTCTGCCAAAATACTCGTGGTGGCCACGATCAAGGGTTTGGCACGGCTAGATTTGGAAGCTGAGGTACAGCTCCAACAAAGAATGAGAAGTAAAAAAATGGGAGCTAATCGGTTCATGACTGCAGGACGAGAATATTGCTAGCTACATCTTTGGACATGAAGAGGGTCTTTTTTTGATCGACCAGAATCTCGACCGAACCGTCGAATTCTACTTTGTCAAGCACCTTGATGCGGGCGCCGATGTAGGCACCGACCTTATCTAGGTAGCGGAGAAAAGCTGCCGAACTATCTTTGACAGCTACGATCTGCCCACCTTGGTCGATGTTCATTTCATTTAATGCAATTCGAGGGCGGGAGCGTACGTCCCCATATTCATCTGGAATAGGATCTCCATGGGGGTCAAACTTCGGGTAGTTGAGGTAAGCATCTAGGCGTTCGATGAGTAGGGTAGATTGAATGTGTTCCAATTGCTCCGCCACCTCGTGCACTTCGTCCCAAGCAAAATGCAATTTGTCTACCAAGAAGACTTCCCAGAGTCGGTGCTTGCGGATGGTTTGTAGGGCAAGACGCTTACCAAGTTCCGTGATTTGGAGCCCGTAGTATTTGCGGTATTGGATCACTTCTTTTTCTCCCAGCTTCCGGAGCATGTCGCTCACCGAAGCAGGCTTGGTCTGGATCACGGCAGCGATGTCGTTGGTAGAAACACTTTTTTTTCCTTCTTCCGAAAGGTGGTAGATGGCCTTGAGGTAATTCTCTTCTGCGGTAGTTAATTCCATGGTGTAAGGTAACAATAAGGCAAATATAAAAATAAAATTAGAGTTAACTAAAAAATAAATTTTGTAAAGCTAAATCAATTGTGGAAAACTCTATATTGTCGGGGGATTCGGATTTAGGATAATCTGAATTAAAAACTAGGCAAATCTAAATAATAAGCTATTTTATTGATTAATAGAATTTTAACTTAATCAAAAACCGACTTTAAGTTTCTCAATATCGTAGAACGATGAAGGCTACATTTCCACATCTTTTTTCGGTTGTGCGGGAAAAATCCCGTTGATATCCTAAAAAAATTGCGCTGTAAATTGGAATTTGGAAGGAAGAATTACTTCGAGATTGTGGATTTCCTGGTTCAGCAAATTCATCGAATGCTAGGTTTGAAAGCCCTCCTTTTGCACCTTTGGAGATACAGTGAGTTTCCTAGATAGGCTTGCCCCAGAATGAGCATTGCAAACAAAAAATAACAAGGGCAGTTTGAAAACGGAGAGGATCTTTGAGGGGTACCCAACTACCCGAGTGCCTACCCTTTTCGAACTCTTTCTACAAAATCCCTATGAACTTCCCTTGGGATTTGTTTGATTCGCGTTCTCAAATCTAACCCCCTGGTTTTCGCTACCGCGGATACCTGTACAACTTCAATACTCATGGACTTTAAATCTACCATCGAACTTGCCTGGGAAAATCGTGAACTGCTGCAAGAAGCAGCCACTCAAGAGGCCATCCGAAGTATTATTGCAGACTTAGATTCTGGCAAACTTCGTGTGGCTAACCCTACTGAATCTGGGGATTGGGTAGTCAATGATTGGATTAAAAAAGCAGTGATCTTGTATTTTCCTATCCAAAAAATGCAGACCATCGAAGTAGGTCCTTTTGAGTTTCACGATAAGATGGCCTTAAAAACGAACTATGCTGCACAGGGTGTACGCGTAGTACCCCATGCCGTGGCGCGCTATGGAGCCTTTTTGGCTTCGGGTGTGGTGATGATGCCCAGCTACGTGAACATCGGGGCTTACGTGGATTCTGGTACCATGGTGGATACCTGGGCTACCGTGGGTTCTTGCGCCCAGATCGGAAAGAATGTACACTTGAGCGGTGGAGTAGGTATAGGTGGAGTACTTGAGCCAGTGCAAGCTGCTCCTGTCATTGTAGAAGATGGGGCATTTATCGGAAGCCGCGTGATTGTGGTGGAAGGCGTTCGTATTGGTAAAGAGGCCGTGATCGGGGCAGGGGTTACCCTAACTGCAAGTTCAAAAATCATTGACGTGACGGGGCCTTCTCCTGTAGAATACAAAGGCTACGTGCCGCCACGTTCCGTGGTGATCCCTGGTAGCATCCCGAAGCAATTTTCAGCTGGAACCTACCAGGTGCCTTGTGCCTTGATCATTGGTCAGCGTAAAGCATCTACAGACCTTAAAACATCTCTAAACGAAGCGCTTCGCGAAAATAACGTAGCTGTTTAACCCGCCTCATGAATCAGAGCAGTACGTACTTCTTGGGCTTGTTGACTGCAGCAACCCTCTTTTCATGTTCAGGCTCACCTGAGATCAATGCAGGTGATGCCGCTTTTAAAAAAGGTGATTATTCCGCAGCAGTAAGTGGCTACACCGAGTCCCTACAAACCAATCCTTCGGACCTAGATCTCTTGTATGGAAGGGGTAGAGCCCATCAGGAATTGGGTAAATTGCTAGAAGCCCAAGCAGATTTTGAACAGGCGCTCAACCTCGATCCCAAGAATTTCCAGGTGCTGCTTAGCCTTGCGACGATCCAACTCGAGCAGAAAAGTTATGCGAGTGCTTTGCTTTATGCTACCAAAGCCGAAGAAATTCCGGGTGCTCCTGCACGAGCTTCTTTCTTGAAAGGAAGAGCATTACACCAGTTGGGGATGCCGGAAGATGCCCTAAAAGCTTATGGAAATGCCATCCAAGTGGATCGAGATTTTGGGCAGGCCTACTTAAATCGTGGATTACTTAAAGTGGCATTAGAACAAACCAAGCAGGCTTGTGAGGACTTCAAATTGGCTGCGGCCTTGGATTACCCAGGTGCAGCGGAAAATCTGGCAAAATACTGCAAGTAAGACTCAGCTTTATTTTTTGCCCCCCTCGCTGTGGGCCTGCGTTTCGTGATTACATAGTGTTGTAGACGGGGTTTTTCCACTGCCCTCGCAAGTTTTGCAAGCGCTCACTTCTTTTCCACCGCCACTGCAAGTGGGACAGGCCAGGCGGCCTTTGCCTGCGCAGCGTTCGCATTCGTAAAAATCAACAATGTTGAAGACGTTTACCTTTTTGATCATACCAGACGCACCACAGCGGCTACAGCCGACCACTCCTTTGCCTTTGCAGTAGGAGCAGGCTTGTTCGGTTTGTTTTTTACCCAAGCAGGTCGTACAATTTTCGTAACGGTAACCTCGACGATCGCAGAGTTCACAGGCTAAAATTTGTGCTAAAGGAATCTTTAGCTTTTCTTTTAGCCGTGTTGCAGCTTCGTAATTTTGACCCGTAAATCCCGTCAATTCCAAGTACTTGTTCACAAAATTTTGGCTATTGTCGTATTGGCCCAATTGGAAAAGAGTTTCTGAAAAATAATAGGGCATCTCCTCAGGTAGCGGGAGACCTGAATCAATTAGATTCCGAAAGATGGAGTTGGCTGTTTGGAAATCACTCCGCTCCATAGCAGCCAAGGCACCCTTCATCCAGCGGTCCGTTTGTCCTAGGTTAACTTGTGCCTGCACTTCACTGGCAAAGAAAACTTGTAGACTTAAAAGAAGGAAAAAGGT
>JBANGF010000123.1:0-6568 GCA_037975655.1 Bacteroidota bacterium
CAAAAGATTGAGATAAAATCACCTTCGCCAAGTCTATGCCAGTGGCTGAATCATTGAGTTGCTGTCGGCTTACATTGATTCTTGAAATGACCTCTTCTACTGCGATTCGTACCGCATCCCAGGTATCCTCAGACACATATACTTGCTGACTGGCATTGTGGTTAAACTCTTCTCGAATCTCTGAAATCAAATGATGATGGAGTTCATCTGCAGAAAACTGACCTGGAGTGGCTCTGCGAATCACTTGTGACGGGGTTATGCGCTCCAGCAACAAGCAAAGGCGCTCGGCTGCCTGCAAACGAATGGGAAGCACTACCTGCTGATTTTGGGTTTTCAATTCCAATTTCAACTTCTCTTGCTCTTTGGAAAGAAAAGAAACCACAACCAAATACATGCCATACAATACGGCGGATGCTGGAAGTAAGATTTTCAAAAGTTCTAGAAGGTAGTCCATGTCCTAATTTTAATTCGAATATCTGCAATTCTTAGTTGCTATAAAACTGCGTAATCGGCTAATTTTGTATGCAAGATTCAATTTTATTTCTTTACTAGTTGCTTCTAACCCATGCTGATCCCCATCCAAATTACTCCCAAAGCAGCTACTGAAATCAAGCACATCTTGGCTACCAAGAACATTCCAGAGGATTACTTTTTACGGGTTGGAGTCAAAGGAGGGGGCTGTGGAGGTATGTCCTATTCATTAGGATTTGACAAAGCCAAGCCTGAGGATCAGCAGTTTGACGTTCATGGAATCCCCGTCTTGATTGAGAAAAAACACTACATGTTCTTGATGGGCATGCAAATTGATTTCTTTGAGGGAGACGAGGCCCGGGGCTTTACCTTTATCAATCCAGACATCCCTAAGCGACACGATCTTTGATTGCAAAAAAAGCAGCAAATCGTCCTTAAAAATCCTCAAAACCAGGCTTTACCTGATCCCAGAAGGCATCTAATGCAATGATTCGAGGTTTGAGAAAAGAGATGATTTTTGGCCAGTCATTCGAATCAAGCACATTTACCCCTTCCAAGACACATTCTATTTTGGACATGGTTTGTCCCATCTCATTTTCCACATGCAACTTCCAGGTCCACTGCTCCTTCAGACATGCTTCTAGGATTTTTTTGAGTTGTCCAAACTGATCGAGCACCAACTCCTGCATTTCTAGGTCCGCATGTCCCAATTCAATTCCAATGGAAGCAAATTCCCGCTCAGCACGCATTCGGAAATAAATATCCTTTACTCCGGTCTTGTAATTGGGCCAATTGGTTCTCCGCCCATAGGCGTTTGGAACAGGCTTCATGTACTGTCCAAAAACAACCCAAAATTCAGTTCGGATTTTCGAGAGTTCCGCTCGGGTATACACGGCTCACTCAGGAAAAGTCCTCTGGATAGGAAACGCACACACCTGAAAATTTCACCAAGCCCCCAATGGCAGGCTGGCGTTTTTTTAGTGTAATTTGAATTCGACTTACTTGAGGATAGGCAGCACGAATGTCTTGAATGATGCTATAACCCAAATGTTCGAGTAATTGGACTCGATTTTCCATCCGTAACTTTACCAATTGGTAGAGTTGGGCATAATCCACAGTTCCTTCGAGTCGATCCGTAAGCATCGCATCTTCAAAATCGGTATCGAGCTCCAAGTTTACCAGAAATCGGTTTCCAAGCACATGTTCTTCCGGATACATGCCGTGGTATCCAAAAAACTCCATGCCTTCCAAAAGCACTTTCCCCATTAGTCAAATTGGTCAAAAAACGATCCTGAGCCATTTTCGCCCTTCTCCTCCTTCTTTTCTTCGGGTGCCTCAGGGGACGAAGATTCTTGGATGGGTTCGGCCGCTGCTTGGATTTCCTCCTGCTGATGTTCTTGAACTACCTCTTCTTCCTCCACAAATTCTTCTTCCTCTAAGTACTTCTGTTCTTGCGCAAGCCCCTCTTCCTCTTCAAATGCAATTTCTTCTTCGAACGAATCCTCCTGAATATCTTGTTGAACTTCATCACTTGGTTCGGAAATTTCTTCCTCATGGAAACTGGTGTTTTCTTCCTGTGAGAGAAATGCTTCCTCGGCTACTTCCACTGAAGAATTGCTTCCTTCTTCAAAAATCTCAGGTTGCAATTCTTCCTGATCCATTTTTTCGGAGACTACCTCCTGCTGAGTAGGAATTGCCTGACTTACTGGAGCAAGGTTTACCGCATTCGCTGCAGAAAAATGATTGGAACGACCCAATTCCTCCACTGCGCGCTGATAGGATTTGGCGTCAATTCGAGAAAAATGAGTTTCGGAAAGATCAATTTGATTCAATGCATCTTGCGACAATCGACGTAAACTCTTGACTAAAGCTTCGCGCTGCTCAACCAATCCCTCGTAACTCTTGATCAATCCTTTGATATTCTCCGTCAGCGAACGCATTGTTTCTTTTGCACTTTCTTCAGCAGCAGAGGTAATGATTCTTGCTTGCTCGGCAGAATAGGTTCCCAATTCATCCGCATAGCGCTGCGCATCTTTGGTTGTCTCTTCAGCAATTTGATTGGCTTCTGCGATGATTTGATCTGCTGCCTCAGTAGCCTCAGTGATGATCGCTGCTCCCGTATCCTCAGCAGTTTTAAGGGTTCGAAACAAAGAATCTTCCACGTCTTTCAGCCGCTTCGCTTCCGCCTCTACTTGCTGCAACCGGCTGCGGAGATCCAAGTTTTCTTGGTTGATTTGTTCCATGATCACACTCATTTCTTCTAGGAAATCGGTGACTTGCTTTTTTTCAAATCCTCTAAAGGAGGTTTCAAATGTTTTTTGCCGAATGGCCGTAGGGGAAATTTTCATAAGGTTTGCGCTTCAATTTGCCAAATAGCGATCGTTCGGTCGTCTGAAACCGATACAATAACACCAGAATAGGTACTCCAAAAGACTTTATTAATAGAGGTTCCATGCCCTGCATTCCTAGCCTTGTCAATGACTTTAACCAGTTTTCGGCTGCTCATGTCCCATATTTTGAGGGATTTATCCATGGAACAAGTCACCAGGTACTGACCGTCTTCACGGAAAGATAAATAATTAATGGCATACAAATGCGCCACTACATTTTCTTCAAGTAAATAGTCGCTTGTGGTCCAAAATTTTAAACAGGCATCACGCGCTCCTGAAACCAGCACCTCTTCATCTGGACTGAAGCCCAAGGCAAAAACAGAGTTGGTATGTCCCTCTAAAAGAGCGATGGGTGCCGCATCTTTTGCGAGGTCTAACACCTGAATGGTGTAGTCACTAAATCCCAAAGCAAGCTGTTTTTTCGATGGTGCGATAGCCAATACCCGAATGGACTTGGTAGAAAGTTTGATGAGCCGTTTGAGAGCTCGAGCCCTTAAGTCCACCACAAAGAGGACCCCATCTCCTGTCGCTACATATAACTCATCACCAAAGACTTTCAAATCAAAAATCGCAGCTGCTCCCAATTTCAAATTCCAACTCTCCTTTTTTTCAGCCAAGTCAATCACATGGATCCCTTCGTAATTATGACCTACGATCAAGTTATTTCTTATGGGATCTACTTCTAGTGCATACACCGAATGTGGAAGTCGAGCGAGCAAGGTCCCATCCTTCGGTTGGTTCAAATCCCACTCTACCACCATCCCATCACCATCTCCGGTATAAAAAAAACGGGGATCGGCTCCTTCTCTAAGGGCATAAATACAGTCATTGTGTCCAATAAGGGTATGTAATTTATTTACTTGGATTTTTGACATATATTCGAGCATCAATCTTGACTACGCCTTTGAGGCCTATGCAAACAAAAATAGAAAAAATTGATGCTTCCTCAGCTTTGGCAGTGAAGATAATCGAACCGCTGTCAGAAAAGGATTTAGAATTTTTAAGTTTTCGAGAAAAACTTTCCTTTGCTAATATTTCTCACCCAGAAAGAAAAAAAGAATGGGGCACCGCTAGACTTGCCCTTCAGGAATCGTTAGAACTCCTCCAAATTCCTTACCCTGGATTTTTTAAGGACGAACATGGGAAATCCCAACCTATGAATGGGCAAGGCTTTGTCTCGTTGACACATACCCGTGGTTATGCAGCAGCTATTTATCACCGTGAGCTTCCGGTCGGCATTGATCTAGAGCTAATCCGTGAAAAAATCCTTCGAATCGGCACTCGATTTTTGGCAGAAAGCGAGTTGGACTTCCTTCACAGCCTACCAGCACACTATACCATGGCCTGGTCAGCAAAGGAGTCTATTTATAAATGCCATGGAAAAAAAGGAGTTTCCCTAAGAGACAATATTTTATTGGAACCTTTTGCCCCGGATGCCTCGCTGATCAAGGGAAAAATCCATGGAACAAATTTTGAAGACCACCACTACCAGGTGCAGGTAGAACAAAGCGAAAACCTTATCTTGACCTACTCCATTTGGTAAACTTGTATTTTTCGCTGCTTATGAAGTTTGTTACTGCCTGCCTACTGCTCTTTTTGGGACTAAGTTTCCCCTCCATTGGTCAAACCTACACCCAACTTTCCGCTACAGAAGCGGTGAGCAACAGTCTCAAAACCCTTCCCAGTCTCGCAAAGGAAAAAGGCATCGTACTAATTTTTCATGATCCCTCCTGCCCTTTTGCCAAACTCTACGAAAGCCGAATCAAAGCACATCGTGCCAAATTTGAGACACAAGGAATCGGATTTGCCCTGGTCAATCCACAGACTCAAAACAACGAGTCTGAACTCAGCCGGCTCCGCACCTACATCGATGAAAGTGGCTTAAATATGCCCTACTTGGTCGATGAAAAACAACAGTGGGCCCAAGCATTTCAAGCAAGTAAAATTCCCGAGGTATTTGTACTAATTCCAGGAAAAACAGACCTAGAACTTGTATACAAAGGGGCACTAGACAATAATGCGCAGGTAGAAAGTGTAGTGACTGAAAAATACTTGGAAACTGCGCTCACGCAAATCCTTCGTGGAGGCAAACCCCTAATTCCACAGGCTAGAGCCGTAGGATGTACAATCCGTACCTACTAATCCTCCAAGATTCGCAGCAACTCCAGTACCTCCTCCACTTTGTCTGTTTCACCTAATTTTTCAAAGGCTGAAGTAAGATTTTTCAAAAACCGCATCACAATCGCCAAATGACTGCAAGGTTCAAAAAAGGTAGGCTGAGGCTCTATTTTTAGTTGCTCCAAATAATTGGAGAGATCCTCTCTTGAAAAAATCACTCCCTTATTGAATGCATTGATGTAAAAACTGTCTTCTCCCTGGTGGTAAATCATCACAAATAGGTTGGGGAGGTTGACTCCATAAATAGGCAACTTTAACTTCTTTGCTACCAAGAGGTAAAGACTACAGAGGCTGATGGGATTCCCTTTCTTGGACTCCAGCACCATGGAAAGCATGCTATTGCTCGGAGAATGAAAATTCTTGGTATTGCCCGAAAATTGGAGCTGTTTAAAAAACACATGATTCAGGATTTTAACCTGATCCAGTGGCTGCAGATCGGGAGCAAAATAGGTCCAAGCCTCCACATAGAGTTGGTGTACTGCCGCTTGTAAGGTCTCCAATTCCAAATCTGGGTATTGGTAGGTATTGAGTATCCAAAGGCCTTCAAGTAAGTCTTGCTCCGTTGAATCTTTCCATGCTTTCAATCTTTTTTTGACCAAATCAAACTGCAGGTCATGGACAAGTTCCTCCAATTCCTTTTGAAGAACGGGATTGAAACTCTCCTCCCATTTTTGCTCCAACACAGGAATCACTGCAGCGCCAAGGTCAATCAATTTCTCACGTACATGCTGCTTCACCTCCCAGTCCGAGTCGTCTAGCAGGGATATCAAGGCATCAAGTTGAGCAGGGGAAAGCATGGGTAGAAATTGTGATTATTTTCAAGAATTGCAATCGTAAACCTCAGCCAGAGGTTTCGGTTCAATTTATAAAAAAAACCTTCCTGAATCCAAGAAGGTTTTCATTCGGCTTTAAGAAATATCAATTGATCTCAATTTCACTTTTGTACTCCTTGATGGAGCGATAAATCGCCGAGGCCATGTACTCTTGTCCTTCTTTGGTCATCAAAAAGCGCTCTTCTTCTGTGTTGGAAAGAAATCCAAGTTCTACCAGCACACTTGGCATGGATGGGGTCCACAACACATAGAATGGACCCTGCTTCACTCCTCTACTCTTACGACCCACCTTGTCTCTAAACTGCGTTTCGATGCGGTCAGCAAGGGTAATGCTGTTGCCCACATAGGCTTTTTGCATCAGGTTAAACATCATGTAGGACTCCGGGGAGGTGGGATCAAAACCCTCGTATTCTTCTTTGTAGTTTTCTTCCAGGAGAATTACGGAGTTTTCCTTCTTAACGATATCGAAATTGGCTTCAAAATGCTTGGTTCCCATCACAAAGGTTTCGGTACCATAAGCGGTTTTGTTTGGTGCCGAATTGGAGTGGATGGAAACAAAAAGGTCGGCTTTATTTACATTAGCAATGTTGGGACGTTCCTTAAGTGTAGGAAAACTATCGTCTGATCGGGTATAAATCACCTCTACATCCGGCATGTTTTCCTTAATGTACTTACCTACCAATAAAGTGACGGCCA
>JBANGF010000125.1:0-6667 GCA_037975655.1 Bacteroidota bacterium
CCATCCCGAACAGAGAAGTTAAGCCCTGCAGCGCCGATGGTACTGGGGTTACACCCGGGAGAGTAGGTCGCCGCCACATTATTGAAGCCCTTCGAAGACTCGAAGGGCTTTTTGTTTTTAGCAGAAATACGAAGTACGAAATACGAGATACGAGATACGAGATACGAGATACGATCTTCTATTAATGTCGAATACCCAACGCTGAGTGAAGAATGAAGAAGTGGGATTCGTGTGCTTACCTCAAATGGTACTTCTGAGGGTACTTGGTACATGGTACTTGGTACTTCGCCTGCCTACCGCAGGCAGATACAAGTTCTCGCTTCTTGCTAATGTCGAATGCCCAACGCTGAGTGAAGAATGAAGAAGAGGGGAAGACTAGTGTCCAGAGTCAGCAGGCATTTTAGTCTCGCCTCTTGTATCTCGGCTCTTGCTTCTTGGCCCTTGTGTCTTTTTAATTATGCCTTACAAATCTTCCAGGTAATCAATAGGATTCAGGTAGAACATTTTCATCCAGCCCTGCTTGGATTTATCCACCCGCCAGAAATAAGGAATTGGGGTTGCTAAAGCATAATGCAAGTGTGGCGGTTTGCCAGCAGCATTCCCAGTAGTACCGACGGTGCCCAGTTGTTCACCCGCTCCTACCCAAGAGAAGTTTGAAGTGGTAATTTCGTTTAGATGGGCATAGTAATGCAAGCGCCATTTGGGACCTAAAACCAACACGATATTTCCACCCAGTTTGAGTTGTCCGGTATGAAGGACCAATCCACTCGTGGCAGAGTGAACAGGTGTTCCTTGCCTTGCAAAAATGTCCACTCCCTTGTGGGTACCAGATATTCCCCAAGGATAATACCAAAACGATTGTGGATGGTAACTCGACTTCGTAGCTCCTTCCACAGGCATGGAATAATGTTGTGGGTAAAGCAGCCCTATACCAATTACCAGTAAAAATAGGAACCCCAATTTTTTAAAACCCTTCATGGATTAAGTCGTTTTTAAAACAAGTACAAAAAAAGGACCAAGTTGTAAATACGAGGTACGAAGTCAGAAATACGGGATTTAGGCTAATTTTGAATGCTGAACGCCCAATGCAGAATGTTGAATTAGTACATTTCCTCCTGTCTGCCTGCCGCAGGCAGGTACTTAGAACTTAGTACAAATTGCAGACTGTGCTTGCAGTTAAAGCTTAGCGTAGCGCACATACGCTATCCATTGTCCATCAGGAGACCAACTGTGTACATTGATGGTTCCTTGTCCTCCAAAAAACACAGGCGTCAAGTCTTTACTTTCCCGAGTATCCAAGTCGAAAATCCTCAGTTTTACATCTTTACCAAAAGGGTGGGCTCCTTTTTGATCTTCCATATAGGAAATGTAGACTAATTTTTGATTGTCTGGGGAAGGGTGGGGAAACCAATTATCCAATTCATCAAACGTAAGCTGTTCCTGTGCACTTCCATCAGCTTTCATTCGAAAAAGATGCATCCTTCCTGTTCGGTGAGAATTGAAATAAATCCAATTCCCATCGTAAGAATATTCTGGGCCATCATCCAATCCCTCCTCTGTTGTTAGGCGAACTTCTTCCCCGCCTTGTGCCGGTATCCGATAAACATCCCATTTTCCTTCTCTTTGGGCACAATACGCTAAAAAATTTCCATCTGGGCTGATTCCATGCCAATAACTGGGGTAATTGGGAGTGATTAATTTAGGCGTTCCACCAGCAAGTGGGACGGTGTAAATTCTGGAACCTAAGCCTTTTTCATTTTTGCTGTAAACCAAGATTTTTCCATCAAAACTGAGTCCATGGTCGTTATTTACGGTCGAAATAACCCCTTCTTGAACAAGCCCCAAACTCCTGCCACTCAAGTCAATTTTTTCAAGCAACCCTCCCGAATTGATCAGCAAATAATCTCCCTCTCTAGACCAATTTGGCGCTTCAAAATGTCTATTTTGGCGAAGAATACTCCTTTCCTCACCCGTAGTTACATTTAAAATAACCAATTCGCTTGCTATATTTTCCTGAACTTGAGCGAACCCTTTTACTCCAATGAGAAGCAAAAAACCCAGCACTACTGATTTCCTCATAGTTTTTTTAGATATTGATTTTCATGAAGTTAGCAGTAAATTATTTTTTCAGTTCACCACCTGTACCCAAAAATTATCCTTCGGTAAAAATTTTCCTATCTCCCAAAAATTTTGCTCGTGCAAGCGCATGGTCTCCTCAAACCATGCCTTATCCTCCGCGCCTACTGAGATCAATAGACCACCGCTTGTTTGGGGATCGCACAGCGGCACCAACTCCATGCCATTCACTCCGGTTACCTTGGAGTTAAAAGCATTCCAATTCCGATAGGTGTTGTCTGGAAAAACAAATTGCTGAATGTAATCAGCCACCCCATCAATCAATGGAAGTTTGTTAAACTCCAATTTCAAGGTGAGATCAGCACCTTCCGCCATTTCTAGCGCATGCCCTAGCAAGCCAAATCCAGTAACATCCGTGAGGGCATGTACCTCCTCATGGTTGCCCAATACCTCACCAATGGCGTTAAGTTGGCAAGCAATTTCCACTAAGTTGCGGTAGTCTCGGTCATTGATTTTCTGCCGCTTAAGCGCGGTAGCCAATACCCCAATTCCCAGTGGCTTGGTCAAAAACAACAAATCTCCCTCCTTGCTTCCGGTATTTTTTTTGATTTTTCTCGGATGAACCAGTCCATTCACCGAAAGTCCAAAAATGGGGTCTTTGGCAGCAATGGAATGTCCCCCTGCCAGTTCTATCCCAGCCTGTGAACAAGCTAATTTGGCCCCCTCCAGCACTTTGGCAGCGAGTTCAGGTGCTAGCTTTTCTACGGGCCAACTTAATATTGCATTGGCAAAAAGTGGTTTGCCTCCCATCGCATACACATCTGAGATGGCATTGGTGGCAGCAATGCGCCCAAAATCAAAAGCATCATCCACAATTGGGGTGAAGAAATCAACGGTGTTGATCATCGCTAGATCTTCAGACACCTGATAGACTGCAGCATCGTCCTTCGAAGAGTTGCCTACCAGTAGGTTGGGATCTTTTTGGGAGAATGAGCCGCTTGCTTGCAGGATTTGATCCAATATGGCGGGAGCGATTTTGCAACCGCAACCAGATCCCTCACTCCACTCAGTGAGTCGGATGACTTGTTCCATTGCTTTTTGGTTTTGTTTGTAAAAGTAAGTCTACTTGCTCCCCAAGGGGTTTTCCTTCGAGGTTTAAACGGATTGTTTTTGAAGGTTCGTGGCGCTGCAAATCAAATTCGTAGGTCTTGTCGTAGTAGCCTAGCAGGATAGTAATCCAAATTTTTGACTCACCCGCAAGAATGGCTTCTTGTGCTTGTTTGGTCCGATCCCCTCCCAAGCGCTTGTGTAATCGCTGCACCCCTGCCAGCAGTTCATCCTGATCCAGATGTGCATATTCACTAGCGATATGAGCAATGCGTTCCGCCTCGTTTTTTTTTATTTCAATACGCAGGCTTTGGGTCATCTGTGCGTAAAAAGCATCTGGAAGGATGATGCGTCCAATTCTTCGGCTCTCATTTTCTACCCAAATAGACTGGTTTGTGTTCATTTTCCGTAACTCTTCCGCAAGTAGATTTTCAAATTGCTCCACAGTGGGTTGAGGGAGTTGCCCAATGGATCCAAAGGAGGATCCCTTGTGATTAGCCAGTCCTTCCAGATCGATGACTTGCTCGCCTCGTTCTTTAAGTTGATGGAGCAACACCGTCTTTCCAGCCCCTGTGCTGCCACCCAAGACTAGGATGGGGAAGGGCTTTCTTACGCAGGAAAAGGTGAAACTTCGGTAAGTTTTGTATCCTCCCTCTAGTCTTAAAATCTCAAATCCTACTAGGGTTAGTAGCCAAGAAAGGATCTGACTTCGCATTCCTCCTCGCCAGCAATACAAAATCAATTTTTTGTCTGGGAATAAGCGTAACGCGTCCTTTTGAATGAGGTGAAAGCGTGGTCCTACCAATTCAAAGCCCTTCAAGGTTGCTTTTTCTGCGCCAGCAGTCTTGTAAAGGGTGCCTACTTTAATGCGCTCTACGTTGTTGAGGATGGGGATATTGACGGCTCCAGGGATATGGCTTTGTTCAAACTCCCCTTCACTGCGGGCATCTACCACAGGTAGTTTCTGGCGCAAAGTCCAAAATTGGTCAAGAGATAAAGTTACTTCAGCCATGGAGTTAGGGAAGATAAAAAAAGCCGCAAAGTTTTCTTTACGGCTTTAGGGAATGCTTGTAATTAAATTAAAGCTGTGCGTCAAGCTTTTGGGCCAAAACTGCTTTTGGAACAGCGCCAACTTGTTTATCCACGATTTCGCCTCCTTTAAAAAATAGGAGGGTAGGAATGGAACGAATGCCAAAAGCCTGCGCGACTGAAGGATTGGCATCTACGTCCACCTTTCCAATCACTGCTTTTCCTTCGTAATCTGACGCCAATTCTTCCACTACGGGGCCAATCATTTTGCATGGGCCACACCATTCTGCCCAAAAGTCAACCAAGATAGGTTGGCTTCCAGAGATGATTTCTTCAAAGTTTGCGTCGGTAATTTCAATTGCTTTTGCCATGGGATGCTTTCAGGTAAGGTTCTTTTTTCAAATATATCAGCAAAATGCAATTGAATCCGAATAAGTTCCGTTCAATTTTAATTAATTGCTGGAAGGAGATTAATTTTTAAGCTATTGGTTAACGATCCATGATTTTATAGGCAACTTCTGGCATGAGTTTCAATTCCTTGATCAACTCAGCACTGGGATCTACTTTGATTTTTTTGGAAAACAGCTCGAGGCTGATGTTCTCTTGCTGGTCTACCACTTCAATGTACAATTTGGCTTCTCCCTTGTACTTTGATGTAATGCTTTCTAATTTTTCCATCAACTCGTAAGTCAAATCATTCAAATTGATATTGACCTTCAGACCTTTGATTAATCGGCCTCGAATCTCGCTGAGTAGCGAGATGGAGTTGATTTTAAATTCCAACTCATTTTCAGATCCCCACTTTTTTTGAACCACTGCACCTGAAATAAACAAAAACCAGCCCGTCATGAAGTACTGTTTAAACTTCACGTAATCTTCTCCAAAGAGGAAGAAGGTAAAGGATCCATGGTAATCTTCTACCGTGAGCGTTCCGAAGGGCTTGCCGTTTTTGGTGGTTCGGTGGGCAAAGTTGGCCACAGAGCCTGCCATACGCAATTCATTTTTCCCTTTGAGCCCCTCCAAGTCGGTGAGAGCCGTCAGTGTAGCATTGGTAAAAGAGTCGATCTCCAATTGGTACTGATCCAAGGGATGCCCAGAGATAAACAGGCCCACCACTTCTTTTTCAATATTCAGTTGCTGAATTTGTGAAAAAGGCTCCATGGTAGGTACAGAAGGTAAGGGAACCTCTGCAGAGCCAGAACTGCCACCAAAAAGGCTGACCTGTGCACTATCCTCCTCTTGCTGGATTTTTTGTGCATATCTGCTTGCTTTTTCAATCAAACTGATATCTCCCTCGGGAGCTTCCAGGTATTGCCTTCGGTGGTGTTCCTTGAAGCAATCAAAGCTACCTGCCATGGCTAAAGCTTCCATTGTTTTTTTGTTTAGGGCACGAGAATTTACTCGTTTGGCAAAGTCAAAAATGTTTGAATAAGGGCCATTGCTGATTCGCTCCTTGATGATTTCTTCCACAGCTCCTGCTCCGGCACCTTTGATAGCAGCCATGCCAAATCTAATTTCACCTTGCGTATTTACCGTAAATCCACTCTTGGATTCATTGACATCGGGTCCAAGAACTGAGATTCCCATTCGTCTACATTCTTCCATGAAAAAAGTCACTTGGGTGATGTCGTTCATGTTGTTGCTCAACACAGATGCCATGTATTCTGCTGGGTAATGTGCTTTGAGGTAGGCAGTCTGGTAGGCAATCCAAGCATAGCAGGTCGAGTGGGATTTATTGAACGCATAGGAGGCGAAGGCTTCCCAATCTGTCCAGATTTTTTCCAACTTTTTAGCATCATGCCCTTTGGCGGCCGCCTGTTCCACAAACTTGGGTTTCATCTTATCCAATACATCCTTTTGCTTCTTACCCATCGCTTTACGCAGGACATCGGCTTCACCCTTGGTGAAGCCTGCAATCCTTTGAGAAAGGAGCATGACTTGTTCCTGGTAAACTGTGATCCCGTAGGTTTCTTCCAGGTACTCTTTCATGTCCTCTAGATCGTAAGTAATGGGTTCAGCCCCATGCTTTCGCTTGATAAAAGAGGGAATGTACGCCAAAGGACCAGGACGGTAAAGTGCATTCATGGCAATCAAATCCGCAAAAACGGTAGGCTTTAGTTCACGCATGTATTTTTGCATACCCGGACTTTCGTACTGGAAGATGCCTACCGTTTCCCCACGTTGAAAGAGTCCGTAGGTTTTGACGTCCTCAATCGGAAAAGTGTCCGCATCCAATTGGATGCCGTGTCGCTCTTTGACGATTTTGATGGTGTCTTTGATTAGAGTCAGTGTCTTTAGTCCCAAAAAGTCCATTTTGAGGAGCCCAGCGGATTCCACTACGGCATTATCAAACTGGGTACACACCATGTCCGAATCCTTAGCCAAGGCTACAGGAACAAAGTTGGTGATGTCAGATGGAGTGATGATGACTCCGCAGGCATGGATGCCGGTGTTG
>JBANGF010000130.1:0-5617 GCA_037975655.1 Bacteroidota bacterium
ACGGCCTGTGCGTGACCCAGTGGGTGGAGACAAACTTTTCCGCAACGATGGAGAAAAGTTTACCGATGTGAGTGAAGAAGCGGGTATCTACGGTTCCGTGATTGGTTTTGGATTGGGAATCACCATCGGGGATGTAAACCAAGACACCTGGCCCGACATCTTTATTTCGAATGACTTTTTTGAAAGGGATTACCTCTACATCAATAACCAAGACGGTACCTTCACCGAAACTATAGAATCTTCTATGCGCTCCCTGAGTGCGGCTTCCATGGGAGCGGATATTGCCGATCTGAATGGGGATGGACTTTTGGATATTTTCGTGACCGACATGCTTCCAGAGCCCCCTACGAGACTCAAGCAGGTCACCACATTTGAAAGTTGGGATAAGTTTCAATTCAATAAAACCCATGGCTACCACTACCAATTTTCCCGTAACATGCTCCACCTCAACAATGGAGACGGAACCTTTAGTGAAGTCGGTCGACTGGCAAATGTAGAAGCTACGGATTGGAGTTGGGGAGCCTTACTTTTTGACATGGATAACGATGGCAAACGTGACATCTTTGTTGCAAATGGCATCTACCAAGACATTACCGACTTGGATTACCTCAACTTTATTGATGATGAGGACACTAAAGTCAAAATCATCTCCCAAAATGGGGTGGATTACAAAGCACTTATCGATCCCATCCCCGTTAATCCCATTCCTAATTATGCCTACCGAAACCTGGGCGACCTTCGTTTTGAAAATGTGGCGGATCAATGGGGTTTGGGTAAAGCTATCCACTCCAATGGAGCTGCTTATGGGGATTTGGATAATGATGGCACTTTAGATTTGGTGGTCAACAACGTGAATGCAACTGCCCAAATTTTTAAAAATAAAGGCAAAAGTCTACGACCCGAACACCACAGCATTCAATTGCAACTGATAGGTAAAGGGAAAAATACAAGTGCAATTGGTACACAAATTCAAGTAAAAGCTGGAGACCAGGTCTTTTACACCGAACAAATGCCCAACCGAGGCTTTCAGTCTTCAGTAGATCCAAAAATCACTTTGGGTTTGGGCAAAGTCACACTTATCGACGAGATCAAGGTCCTGTGGCCCGATGGAAGTTTTACTCAAATGACTAAAGTGCCTGCTGACCAGCTGCTCAAATTAAGTTGGGCAGAGTCTGGTGTCTTACCAGAAGGAACCTCCTTTTTTCCCACCCAAAGTCCAGCAAAATTTGTGAAAGAAAGCAATTCAGAGCTTGAATTTACTCACCAAGAGAATGAGTTTATTGATTTCGATCGTGATCGACTAACCTACCTGATGCTTTCTACCGAAGGTCCGGCCTTTGCCAAAGGGGATGTCAATGGAGACGGACTTGAAGACCTATTCTTTGGGGGAGCCAAATCCTTCGCTGGCAAACTTTACATCGCCAAAAAGACTGGAGGATTTACTTACCAGCCTCAAGAAGCCTTTGAATTGGATGCACTTTCAGAAGATACAGATGCCGTATTTTTTGATGCAGACAAGGATGGAGATGCAGACTTGTTTGTAACTTCTGGGGGTAATGAATCCGGGTTTGGAAGCCTTGATCTTGCCGATCGCCTTTACCTAAACGATGGCAAAGGCAATTTTACCAAAGGATTCCATACCGGCTTAGCGGGAGTTTTTGGCAGCAGCTCCGTTGTGGTCACCCTTGACCTCAACGCAGATGGGGCTCTAGACTTGATTACAGGAGGAAGACTAATCCCATTTACCTATGGGGCACCTGCGGATACCCAACTTTGGATTAACGACGGGAAAGGGTATTTCACCGAACAATCTGCTACCCTAGCCCCTGGATTGAAGACTCTCGGCATGGTAACTGATGCTGAGGTTCTAGATTACGATGGAGATGGGCTCCAAGACTTGGTGGTAGTGGGAGAATGGATGGCACCTACCTTCTTCAAAAATGTGGGCAAAAAATTAGAAAAAATGACCCTAGCCGGCATGGAAAACCTGAAAGGTTGGTATCGAGCTTTAGAAGTGGGGGATTTCAATGGGGATGGCAAAACTGACCTAGCCTTAGGTAACCAGGGATTCAATACTCGCATGAAGGGCTCAAATACCAAACCAATCAGAATGTATCTAAATGATTTTGATCAAAATGGATCCGTCGAACAAATATTTACACAAGAAATAGATGGCGTTTCCATACCTTACACCTTGAAACATGAACTTGAAAGGCAGGTCCCCAGCATCAAGAAAAAGTACATCCGCTATGCAGATTATGCGAACCAAAGTCTGCAAAATATTTTTAGCAAAGAAGTAATCGACCGATCGATTAAGCAGGAAATGAACCACCTAGAATCTGGGGTTTTACTCAACCAAGGAGCAGGAAATTTTGCCTGGAAGCCTTTCCCTGTTTATGGGCAGAAATCTTGGATCTTTGCCATCCAAGTTCTCGACATCAACGAAGATGGCATCCAAGACCTGATCTTAGGAGGTAACCTCTACCATGTCAAACCGGAACTTGGAAAATACGACGCGAGCTATGGAGAAGTACTCCTCGGAAAAGGAGATGGCACCTTCACCTTCTGGCCCAACCGAAATCATGGTTTGAAGTTGGAGGGAGACATTCGTGCCATTGCTCCACTAGGAGATAAAAAACTCCTCTTCGTGAAAAATAGTGCCCCTGCAGAAATTTGGACTTATTGATGGCAACCATTCGTAGCTACCTTTTCCTTTCTCTTGGGCTTTTCTTACTCCTGGGTAGTTGTTCCCAAAATCCGGTTACCCCAGAAGACCCACTTTTTCTTCTAAAAAGCCCAGAGGATACAGGTATTCGCTTTGAAAACCGGCTGCAATCCACCGATTCGGCCAACATCCTGGAATACCTCTACTTCTACAATGGCGGAGGAGTAGCTGCGGGAGATCTAGACAACGATGGCTTAATCGACCTCTACTTTACCGGCAACCAAGTTTCCAACAAACTGTACCGCAACAAGGGCAATCTGAAATTTGAGGACATCACCGAATCTGCTGGTGTAACAGGCGATGGAGGATGGTCTACGGGAGTCAGCATGGCCGATGTAAATGGAGATGGGCTACTTGACATTTACGTCTGTCAGGTGAGCGAACAAGCCAATAGAAAAGGAAGAAATAAACTCTACCTCAACCAAGGCAAATTACAGTTCAAAGAAGCAGCAGCAGACTTTGGGCTCGACTTTTCGGGATACTCCACCCATGCCGCCTTCTTTGATTACGACCGAGATGGAGACTTGGATATGTACTTGCTCAACCACAACGTGAAGTCCCCAGAGGTATTTGCCAAGTCAGAAAACCGAAACAAGCCAGACCCCAGTGGAGACAAACTCTACAAAAATCTATTGGCTGAGGGAAAAACAAGCTTTGAGGAGGTAACCCTCGCGGCTGGCATCTATTCCAGCGTACTTGGCTTTGGACTGGGCGTATCGGTAGAAGATTTCAATGCAGACGGATGGCTAGACTTGTATGTCTCCAACGACTTTACGGAAAACGACTACCTCTACCTCAATCAGCAAGACGGCACCTTCCGAGAAGCATTGAACGAATTTATCCCTTCCACCAGTCGCTACAGCATGGGCAACGATGCTGCGGATTTGACAGGAGATGGGCTGCCCGAGATCTTTACCACGGACATGCTCCCCGAAGATCCAGAAATCTGGATGAAGTCGGTAGGCGAAGACAAAGCCGAAGTGTACCAAATCAAAAAGCAGTTTAACTACCAAGACCAGTACGTTCGAAACCATCTCCAAGTCAACTTGGGTCACGGAAAGTTTGCCGAAGTAGCCCAATTTGCCGGGGTCTATGCCTCTGACTGGAGCTGGTCCCCGCTCCTTTTTGACATGGACAACGATGGCTTGACGGATATCCATGTGAGCAACGGCATCGTAAAACGTCCCAACGACCTGGACTTCATTCAATATTCCCAGGAAGCGGACGCAAGCACCCCCTTGGTTGAACTTCGAAGAAAGCAGATTGACCTCCTCCCCCAACTGAAGATTTCCAATTTTGCCTGGAAAAACCTGGGTGACTTGAAATTTGAAAACCAAGCCTTCGACCTAGGCTTAAGCCAGGAATCCTACTCCAATGGCTCCGTATACGCAGACTTAGACCGAGATGGAGATTTGGACTTAGTCCTCAACAACCTCGACCAGGAGTCCTTTCTTTACGAAAATCGAAGCGAGCGTTTGGGCAATTCCTATGTACGAATCAACCTACAGCAGGAAGGCTTCAATCAACAGGCTCTAGGGGCACAGGTGCAGGTCCATGCCCAGCAAAAACAATGGACCCAGCGTATCAGCACCAGCAGAGGCTTCCAATCTGGTCCTGCCGCTCAATTGGTGTTTGGTCTGGGCAAAATCCAGAAGATTGACTCCCTAACCGTCACCTGGCCCAGCGGAGAAGCAGAGGTGTTTCCCGCTCCAGTGATCAACCAAGTAACTACACTCATTCGGGGCAAAGGTCGCCCAGCTGTTCGACTGGCGCCAAAAACCACTGACTCCACATACACTTTTCCACAACTTGCTTGGCAGCATCAAGAAAAGGATGAGGTAGATGAATTGAAACGAGAATACTTGGCTCCCAAAAGTTTTGCCCGCATGGGTCCAGCCATCGCTGTAGGCGATGTGAATGGAGATGGGCGAGATGACCTCTACCTTGGCGGCGCCAAGGACCAGGCAGGAACCCTGATGGTTCAAACCCCTCAGGGAAATTTTGAAGCCGTCCCCAATCCCATGTTTGAACTACTTGCCAAAGCCGAAGACATCGTTGCGGAGTTTGCAGACTTCAATGGAGATGGAATTTTGGACCTGTTTGTAGGTAGTGGTGGCAATGAATACGAATCGGGCAGCTTGTACAATTTTGATCGCATCTTTTTCGGAAATGGAAAAGGGCAGTTTCAATTTTCCATGAACTCCCTACCTCCCATCGGAGAAAACACCTCTTGCGTAGCCATTCACGACTTGGATGGAGATGGAGACCTGGACTTATTTGTAGGCAGTAGCGTGCGCGCAGGTGACTATGGGGCCAGCCCCAAAAGCAGCCTATTGATCAACCAAGGCAATGGTCAGTTTAAAGATGAAACGCAGAAATGGCTGGGAGCCGACTGGGATGCCGGCATGGTAAACACTGCCACTTGGGCTGACCTTGATGGTGATGGAAAATCTTCGCTTCTCTTAGCAGGTGACTGGCAAGGAATTCGGGTATTTCAACCCCAAGGCGGAGGAAAATTAGTGGAAACCACCCTTCCTGGAATGGAATTTTCAGCAGGCTGGATCCAAAGCTTGGCCGTTGGGGATGTGAATGGAGACGGAAGAAAAGACATCCTGGTGGGCAACCTTGGTACCAACACCAAACTCAAGGCTTCCCAAGAAAAGCCCGTATGGCTCTACCACCATGACTTTGATGGAAATGGGCAGGCGGACCCCTTGATTTTTCATTACATGGGCGAAAAATTGGTTCCCTTTGGTACGCGAGACGATCTGATCCGTCAGATTCCTGGCCTAAAGAAAAAGCACAGTTCCTACAGCGAATACGCCAAAATCACGGGCCCGGAAGATCTCTTTCCAAAAGAAGCACTGGACAAGGCCCACAAATTGACGGCCT
>JBANGF010000138.1:0-10435 GCA_037975655.1 Bacteroidota bacterium
AAGGATTACTGCAATTCGGTTTGGAGAGGTAATGTTTTTGCTTTTAGCAAGCCCACCTAAGTCAGTTGCATTGATGGTGGAGATTTGGTCTTCCTCATTCAATCCCAGTTTTTCTTTGAGAATGCTGTGTACTTCATCCTCGTATTTCAGAGCTGTAGCTAGCTTATACGTTACTGCATCTTTTGGCTTGCGAACCAGCATCTGATGGTTGATTTTAATGAGGCTGTCTTTGGCTATTTTTCGTGATTCAGCAATCAAGTCAATGGCATGACGGTTGATGTCATCCAAAAAGTATTGCGTCTGCAAGCGATTTTCTGGGCTCATTTTGTCCAAAATGAAGGGCTCTACTGCACTTTTAAATTCACCTACACGGAATACTTCGGGCTTGATTCCTACTTTTTCAAAGAAACCTTTGAGAAAAATTCCTTCCGAGGAGAAGCCGTTGAAGTCAATGCCTCCCAGGGGGTTCAAGTAAATTTCATCCGCCACAGAGGCTAAAAAATAGCCCCCTTCGGTATAGGCTTCATCGTAGGCAACAATAAACTTACCAGATTCTTTGAAGTCCTGTAAGGCTTCACGAAGCTCAAGTAATCCAGCTTGTCCAGCACCAAAAAGTCCTGCATTCAAGTAGATGCCTTTTATATTCTCATTGGTTTTAGCCTCTGCAATTGCTTTTTTGAGATTGACCAACCCGGCAGAATTATCTCCTCCAAATGGATCAAGGAAAGAACCAAATGCCAAATCCTCCTCCGAGGTCCGCTCTACTAGGATGCGTCCATTCAAATCAAGATGGAGAATGGAGTTTTCTTCCAAAGTGACTTCTTTCTCAGAGGACGCCGCTACCATGCCCAAAAGGGCAAAAACAATAACTAAAGCCACAATGCTAAAAGCGAATAGGCCGACGATTACTGCCAAAACATTACCTAAAAACTTCATAGTAGTATAATTTAGACTGTAAATTTAGCCTAATTTGGACCAACTTTTCAAAAAATATCCAAAGGACTGATGCAAACTGAGGTGGTACTAGGAATTGGTGGGAATAAAGGCGATCGTGCAAACTATTTGTTCGAGGCTAGAGAGGCCTTGTCCCAGCAATTTGTTCTAATTTCTTGTTCTCAGGTTTACGAATCGGAAGCTTGGGGAGGAGTGGCTACAAATGGAAATTTCTTGAATCAAGTCCTCCTCCTACAAACTAGCTTAGCGCCTTTAGCCTTATTGCAGGTCACGCAGAAGATTGAACTTGCTCTAGGAAGAACTCGCGAGCAGCACTGGGGGGACCGCACCATTGATATTGACATCCTATATTTTGGTGATCAGGTCAGTTCCGATCCCCAACTGACATTACCCCATCCTTACCTTGCGGAGCGAAGGTTTGTATTGCAACCTTTGGCAGAAATTCTCCCCCTCAAGAAACATCCACTATTTGACAAAACCACTGTTCAACTCTTGGAGGAGTGCAGTGACCTGGGTCAGGTGTCAATTTGGAAAAGAGGAGAAAAAAAATCCCACCTGCTGTAGGTGGGATGTTCACTTAAAGTCCGGAGACAATGGCCTCAGGATGTATTTTTTTGACTAAGCCTTGGAGTACTTTTCCTGGGCCACATTCTACAAATTCTGTTGCTCCATCGGCTACCATTTGTTGTACGGATTGAGTCCATTTTACTGGGGCAGTCAGTTGGGCGATTAGGTTAGCTTTGATTTTAGCTACATCGGTTACTGCTGTCGTACTTACATTTTGGTAAATTGGGCAGATCGGGGTGTGAAACTGAGTCTCTTCGATGGCTTTTTGAAGTTTCTCTCGTGCTGGTTCCATCAATGGAGAGTGGAAGGCACCTCCTACAGGTAGGGGCAGGGCTCTTTTTGCCCCTGCTGCCTTGAGTAGTTCACAGGCGATTTCAATGCCTTTGGTAGATCCGGAAATCACCAATTGTCCTGGGCAGTTGTAATTAGCGGCAACCACTACTTCTTCAGTGATTCCAGCGCAGATTTCTTCGACCACCTGGTCTTCCAATCCCAAGATCGCTGCCATGGAGGATGGGTTAATCTCACAGGCTTCCTGCATGGCTAGCGCGCGCTGAAATACCAAGGAAAGCCCATCTTCAAAACTCAAAACGCCGTTGGCCACAAGCGCAGAAAATTCGCCCAAGGAATGACCTGCAACCATATCAGGAGAAAAATCAGGTGTAGTTTTTGCCAAGATTACGGAGTGCAAAAAGATGGCAGGCTGCGTTACTTTGGTTTGCTTGAGTTCTTCTTCTGTGCCTTCAAACAGGATGTCTGTAATTCGAAACCCCAAGATCTCATTTGCTTTTTCAAACAAGGTTTTGGCTTCTGGATTTTCATCGTAAAGGGACTTGCCCATTCCTGGGAATTGGGCTCCCTGGCCCGGAAATACAATCGCTTTCATTTCTTAAGGTAAGGATTTTGCAGCCTCAAATATAGGTTTTTTTGATCTTCAATTGGGAAGAGATTAAAAGCTGTCCAGGGTGGGGAAGTGGGTAGACAGTACTTTTTTTCGATTCTCTGAAAGCCAGCGGATAAATGCTTTGACTGCAGGAGAGTGTTTTTTTTGTTTTAGCCAGATCAATTTCCAATCTGCTTTTAGTGGAAGACCGGGTAATTCTAAAAGTGAAATTCGTCCCTCCTTGAGTTCTTGTGCCATGGAAAAGTTGGAAAGTAATGAAGCTCCTAAGCCTGCCATAACCGCCTGCTTTACCGCTTCATTAGTGGCTAGTTCTAGGTTGCTTTCCACATGGATGTCGCGTTCCTGAAAAAACTTCTCCATCATGGTACGGGTGCCTGAGCCTTTTTCTCGAACTAGGAAGGGTACTATTTCCCACTTTCCTTCCTTTATGGCGGCAGCATAGGTTTCTTTTTTTTCAGGGGAGCATGCCAAATACCATTTGTTTTCAGCCAGTTGGATGCTTTCCAAATCCAATTCATCCGGCCAGAGGGATACCAAGGCCAGATCTGTGGAATTTTCCTGTAAGTGAGCCAAAACTTTGTATCGGTTGGAAACTTCCAGGCTAATTTCCACATGGGGGTGAATTTTCATGAAATCAGCCATTAGGTAGGGAATAATGTATTTGCCTGTAGAAACTGCAGAGATTCGAATCTTTCCTCCAAGCAATCCCTTGAGTTCCAACATTTTTTCTTCGATCTGCCCAAGCTCTCCAAAAATCCGGTCTGCTGTATCCACCAACTCTTGCCCAAATTCGGTGATGTGAATTCGCTTTCCAATGATTTCGGTGAGAGGTACTTCAAACTGTTCTTGTAAGTTTTTCAATTGAATTGAGACCGCGGGTTGTGTCATGCTCATTGCTTCTGCTGCTTTGGTGATGCTTTGGAACTTTGCAATGGCTTGAAAAGTCTTCAATTGATGTAGAGTGATATTCATAAAGTAAATTAATTTAAAAAGCATAACGAATAAAAAAATATTATGTTTTATTTTTTTTGAAAAGTAGCATAGGTGATATTTGCGCCATGGATTTTCAAATTCTTCTGAATAACCTTACCAATCCAAGTTTGCTCTTTTTTGTATTGGGCATATTGGCAGTCAAGTTGAAAAGTGATTTAGAGATTCCTGCAACGAGTGCTAAGTTCATCGCGCTCTACTTGATGATCTCCATTGGCTTTAAAGGTGGACAAGAATTATCTCACAGCACCTTCAGTGCCACCATACTTTGGTCGCTTGGTTTTGGGGTTTTCCTTTCTGCGTCTATTCCTTTTTACACTTTCTTTCTCTTAAAACGAAAACTGGGCGTTCCCAATGCAGCTGCTATCTCGGCCGCTTATGGCTCCATTTCAGCAGTGACTTTCGTGGCGGCGGCAGCTTTTTTGGAGGTTCAGGGAGCAACTTTTGGTGGCTATATGGTGGCCGTAATGGCCTTAATGGAAGCCCCAGCGATTATTTCAGGGATGATTTTGCTGCGCAAATTTACTCCCTCAAAGACTGAAGGAGGGTTTAAACAAATGGTCATTCACGCCTTTACCAATGGTTCTGTTCTGTTGATTTTGGGGAGTTTGGTGATTGGCTTGATTGCCGATGAAAAACAGGCGGAGGGAATCAAACCTTTTGTAACGGATATCTTCAAAGGGTTTTTGGCGGTTTTCTTACTAGATATGGGAATTACAAGTGGAAGAAAGTTGAAAGCGTTTTTCAAGACGGGCTATTTTTCTTCTTTGTTTGCGATTTTGGTACCGCTAGTCAATGGAGTAGTCGTCGCTTATGTGAGTCAATGGATTAGTCCAGAAGTTGGGGATCGATTGATTTTTGCTATTCTGGCTGCCTCGGCTTCCTACATTGCTGTTCCGGCGGCGATGAAACTTTCCAATCCGGATGCAGACGAGGGGCTTTACGTACCCATGGCTTTGGCTGTCACTTTTCCGTTCAACCTGACTCTCGGTATGCCAATTTATTGGATGATTATTCAAGCAACCTAAAGGGGATAATCTACTGTTAAAAATCGTTCTCTTTCTGAAGGGGTAGGCATTCTGCAACTTTCTCTTCTGCCAAACCAGGTAAAGCGATTGGCTCCAATCCATTGGTAGATACTATCTCGAATGCCCTTCGGAAGAATTATCAAGGGATAAAGCAGTGGCCAGCCCCTACGTAATTGTCGCGCTACCCGCAATGCTGCAGTACTCCCAAGGTAGACTTTTCCTTTTTCAACCAAAATTAGACTGTCCAAGTAAGTGGAAGGGTAGTCAAAGTGCTTCAATACGCGCTGTCCCGCAGGACTTTGCAAGGCTGCAAATCGTAGTTTTTTCTTGGTATCCCGCTTCATTACAAAATCAACTGAGGCATTGCAAAGGCTACAGTGTCCATCAAAAAGAAGGATGGAGGGAGATTCCATCAGCGAATGAGTTGAATGGTGCCTTTCAGCGTTTGCTGCTTTTTGCTTGGGTCGACCACATCGAAATACACCGTTCCCGAATAGTAGTAGGTGCCCGCCGGAAGTTCATTTCCACTTTTGTCTTTGCCGTCCCATCGAATAAATGGGTCATTCTCGGCAGCACTTTGGCTTGCATAGCGGAATACTTCGGTTCCCCAGCGATTCACGATAAATAGTTCTACCTGGCTCACAAATCTTGGGCATTTTGAAAAAGGATTGTCAAAAGCCATGAAGCTATCGTTGAGCCCATCGCTGTTGGGAGAAAATGCATTCGGCAGGAGGTAATTGGGGCAGTTATCCACGCACACCACATTACTCTTTGGACTTTCATTACCAGAGCGGTCAACGGCAGTTAGGTAGTAGCAGCCTTTGTAGTTTGACAGGTTTTGAAGCGTGGTACGGAGTTGCTGGGCAGTAAATTGGCCTATTCGAGTAAAGGTTCCATCGGGTGTTCCCTCAGGATTGAAATACAAACGGTAACCACTCAATTGATCGTCGCAGTTGCCGCTGAAATTTGGTTTCCAGCTCAATTCATGCTCGTATGCGATCGTGCCACATGATTCCTCTGAGACGTATTCTGTACAATCAGGACCTTCAAACGTCAAGACGGGTGCACAAGGTAGGCGATTGTCATCCGGCTTGGCGCAAATGATCTGAGATCGGTTGACGAAGGGGTAGGTTAACCCAGCAACATTGTAGGCCCCTTTGGTAATGACGTAGTAGCAATACTCCAGGTCCTTTTTCAATTTGACCCCATTGAAGTTTCCATCATCGAGGTATAGAAATCCTTTCTGTGTCACATCTACCTCGGCAATTTTTACAAAATTAGCCACGTCCGATGCTGCTGCATCCGTGCGATTGCGGTAGACCTCATGTTTGTATTGGGAAATGGAATTGTTCCAAGGAACAGTAAATGCCCATTTTAATTCGATTGCTTCGTTGATGATTGTTGGTTCGAGTCGAACAGAAGAAGCCTTTGAAGAAGTATCCACCTTGGTATTTTTGTCCCAAAGCACCACTTTGTAATTGTACACCAGGTTTTTTGTATTCAATTGTTTATCTGTAAACAAGGTGTCTGCTGTTTTTCCAAGAGAAATTCGGTTTTGGGAACCCGTGAATCCTTCGCTTCGAATCAACTCGTAGGAATAAGGGCCTGGGAATTGGGTTTTATCCAGATCGTAGGGAGGAGTCCATTTGACAAAAATCTCTCCATTTTTATCATCTGTAGCTGTGATGCTCACATTGGTCAAGAGAGGTACATCCACATCAATGGTGAGGCAAATTTCTTCCGAAACAATACTTTCTCCAAGTCTCGGTGAAGGGAATGCCGCTACGAGTCTGTAGCAGTAGGTATTGCCAGGTGCCAATCCTATCCCCCCATTGGTGTCTGTGAAGGAAAATGTGGCCATGTCGGTAGTGCCGATCAGTTCGTAGCCTGCTCGGATTCCTGTTTCGCAAGAGTCTGGCTTGTAAGGATCTGAATTGATTCTACGCCAGACCTGCATTTCTTTAGCTGAATTGGTACAGACATAGGGGTCCCAACTTAGTTTCGCCGTTCTTCCAGGAAGTTGCTCTAGTCCGTCCCAGACGGGAGGTGGACCAATGACTTTTATTTTCCAAGTTTGAATATCGACCAATTTAGGTCCAGATCGAGGTTGATCGGTGATGCGCACCCGTACCTCATATTCCCGCTCCCGCACATGATTGCAGACCGTTTGCCAATCAAAGTTTACAATTCCTGGCTGAGGCTGGAACTTGCTTTCTGGTTTATAGGTAGCAGGAGAGGCATTGATTTCCAAGGGTTCTCCAAAAACTTCAATCTTGATTGGATCACCATCTGCATCTTCGCCTTGGATAATCTCTTGAATCCGTGTACCTGCGACCACACAAAGGTCAGGGGGGAGAATCAGCTTGGGGCGTTTGTTGTTTGAATTTTCTATTAGGATCTGCATGTCACGGACCACATAACCGATTTCCACAAACTTTCCATCGATTTTGCGCCATTCGGTGATGCGCATGGCCACGTTGAATTGGCCTGCCGTGCCAGGAGAATCCCATACTAGGTCGCCAAAAATTGGGTCCACTCGTAAAAAAGCGGGTACTGAACCATCTTCACGTCGCTTGCTAAACTCCGCATTGGAGGGGTCTCGGTAGTTATTGACTACTCGCTCAAATCCCTGCTTGGGGATTTCAAGTTTGTAAGAAAGGCTATCCCCATCAGGGTCATAAGCTCCTGGATTGTGAATGTACCTAATATTGACCGCCCCATTATCTACTGGAGGAATAGTAAGTACGGGTGAATTGTTGACTCCGATAAAAGGATCAATCGTGATTTCGGTTTCCACATAAAAAGGGGTGTCTACCGAGTTGTCCATATTGAGTGTAAGGTCGTTTCGGTTAAATTCCAGAAATCGAATCTTGTACTTACCTGGACCTTGAAAGGTGTGGGTGATGACAAAGGTGTTTTTTTCGATCATGTCCCCGAGATCTTCCACCAGCGAAAAATCGCTTTTTGTATTGAGCTGCTCTTCCCGACCATCTCCAAAATTGATTCGTCCAGGACCAAATACCACAGAGGATCGGGTGTCCGTATAGCCTACTACCGTGATTCGGTAGGTGAGCGTCTGCACCGAAATCCGTTCTGCGATGATTTCCCCTGCACGAATGTGCGTAGCCCATGCGTGGGTAAAGGCTGAAAAAAACGTGATACAAAAAAGGACAAAGTAAATTCTAAACTTCATAACGGTCAAGGTGACTATACAATTGGCTACTCGGTTGATGAGGTCTATTTGCTGGACTTTCGATCCCCGATTCATCCCTATATACGAAGTAAACGGAAGTAGGGAGAAAAACCTTCAAAAATTAAAACAATAAAATTGAACAGACTGTTGAAATCCGTGAAAAAAATAAGTTTACCCTTTAAAATTTAAACCTTATTTAGAATCATTTAAAATAATAATGTACATCTTGCATGCATTGGATACTAGTCTTCTCAGATGTAAATTTGGCCACCTGAATAGCAAAACCACTTCGTTTTAAACTAATCGTTATCATTTATGAGTTGGGTTACCAAAACCTTGAATAGTACCCTAGGAAGAAAATTAATCATGGCCCTTACTGGCCTTTTCCTAATCCTGTTTTTGACAGGTCATGTGTCTGGAAATTTGCTTCTTTTTAAGGGAGACGGCGGTCAGGCATTTAACATGTATGCCAAGTTTATGACTACCAATCCAGCAGTGAAACTCTTGTCCTACTTGACCTACATCTCGGTAATTGGACACATTGTCTATTCCATTTTCTTGACTCAACACAATAAGTCTGCAAGACCTGTATCCTATACAACTTCCAATGGTAGTAGCAACTCTGCTTGGTCTTCTCGGAACATGGGAGTTTTGGGAACGATCATCCTTATTTTCTTGGTAGTACATCTGCAAGGATTTTGGTACCAAATGCATTGGGGTAATGTTCCCACAGTTGAGTACGAAGGGGAAACTTATAAGAATCTTTTTGAGATCGTTTCCTTTGCGTTTCAAAATGAATTGCTTGTTGGAGGTTATGTACTTGCTATGGTCTTTTTGGCTTTTCACCTTTCACATGGGTTTGCCTCCGCTTTCCAGACCTTGGGTTTGAACCATAAAAAATATTCTCCTGCAATCAAGGCCATCGGCCAAGTATATTGTATTGTGGTACCTGCATTATTTGCGGCGATGCCACTTTATATTTATTTCACTAGCTAATTAATAGTCCTTTATGATACTAGATTCCAAAATTCCTGCTGGTCCTTTGGCAGAAAAATGGACTAAGCACAAGTTTAACAGCAAGCTGGTCAATCCGGCAAACAAAAGAAAATACGATGTCATCGTAGTGGGTACTGGTTTAGCAGGTGCTTCTGCCGCAGCATCTTTAGCAGAGTTGGGATACAATGTCAAGGCCTTTTGTTTCCAGGACAGCCCTCGTAGAGCGCACTCGATTGCGGCTCAGGGTGGGATCAATGCTGCTAAAAACTACCAAAACGACGGGGACTCTATCTACAGGCTTTTCTATGACACCATCAAGGGTGGAGATTACCGTGCTCGCGAGGGTAACGTGTACCGCTTGGCCGAGGTGTCTGTCAAAATTATCGATCAATGTGTAGCACAAGGAGTTCCTTTTGCTCGTGAATATGGAGGGCTTTTGGCCAATCGTTCCTTTGGGGGAGCTCAAGTTTCCCGTACTTTCTACGCGCGCGGTCAAACAGGACAGCAACTCCTATTAGGCGCCTACTCTGCCTTGAGCCGTCAGGTAGCCAATGGAAAAGTAAAGCTGTTTCCACGTACAGAGATGATGGACTTGGTGGTCATTGATGGCCAAGCCAAAGGGATTGTTACCCGTAACTTGGTCACTGGGGCAGTGGAAACGCATGCCGCACATGCTGTGCTTCTGTGTACTGGTGGCTATGGCAACGTGTTTTTCCTTTCGACCAATGCCATGGGTTCTAACGTGACAGCGGCATGGAGAGCGCACAAGCGCGGGGCGTTTTTTGCTAACCCTTGCTTTACCCAAATTCACCCTACCTGTATTCCAGTATCGGGAGACCATCAGTCCAAGTTGACCTTGATGTCTGAATCCCTTCGTAACGACGGAAGAGTGTGGGTACCAGCTACGCAGGAGATTGCAGAGAAACTTAGAAAAGGACAAATCAAAGCAAACGATATCAAAGAAGAGGATCGAGACTATTTCTTGGAGCGTAAGTACCCTTCCTTTGGTAACCTAGTACCACGTGACGTGGCTTCTCGTAATGCCAAATACGTGTGCGACGAAGGACGTGGTGTAAACGAAACAGGAGAGGCAGTATTCCTAGACTTTCGCGATGCGATCAAGCGTGATACGCGTAAAATCATTGAACAGAAGTATGGAAACCTCTTCGATATGTACAAGCAGATCACTGGAGAGGACCCTTACGAAATGCCGATGATGATCTATCCAGCGGTGCACTACACCATGGGTGGACTTTGGGTAGACTACAATTTGATGACCACCGTGCCTGGCTTGTATGCCTTGGGTGAAGCCAACTTCTCTGAGCATGGAGCCAACCGTCTGGGTGCTTCTGCTTTGATGCAAGGACTCGCGGATGGGTATTTTGTAATTCCTTACACCGTAGGGGATTATTTGGCACAGCTAGCACCTACCAAAGTGGACGAAAATCATCCTGAATTTGCTCGCGCTAAAGAAGAAGTGAAGCAGGGAATTTCCCGTCTATTGAAAATCAATGGAACCAAGCCAGTGGATTACTTCCATAAAAGGTTGGGCAAGATCATGTGGGATAAGTGCGGTATGGCCCGAACTGAAGCTGGGTTGAAAGAAGCCAAAGCTGCTATTCAAGCCTTGAAAAAGGAGTTTTGGTCGGATGTGAAAGTGTTGGGCACCAACGAGGAACTCAACCAAACCCTCGAGAAAGCAAATCGTGTGGCTGACTTCTTGGAGCTTGGGGAATTGATGGTGGATGATGCCTTGAACAGAAACGAATCCTGTGGAGGTCACCTCCGTGAAGAATACCAAAC
>JBANGF010000236.1:0-4529 GCA_037975655.1 Bacteroidota bacterium
AGGTGATTTTATCTCAATCTTTTGACAGGCAAAACGACCCCATTGCTTTGGCTATTCGCAAGGTAAAAGCGGAAGTGAGTCTTTACTTTTGATTCAGCAGAGGTCTTTCAATTGCTAAAAATTGGGTTCACTTTTTCCGTAGATAAACATGCTTTCTGAACCAAATTCCTCTGGCCTAGGTTCCTACTCAAATTTGAATCCATGAAATCCTTGAGCTACCCCATCAGTTCAGCCCTAGTAGCCGGAGGGTTTACCTATCCTGAATTTGTTCTGTTTACAGAAAAGCTCGTTCAGGAAAACCGGACCACGGGTGCCAATCAAAGCGAGGAGTACCTGGGCTACACTCGATTGAACCTGCAGCGTATGGGTCGATGGAATAAGACGAGCAAGGTTTCAGCCTCCTTGGAACAGTTGATGGGAAAAGTTAATCGGCCACAAGTATGGCTCCTGATCACCGAAGCCTGGTGTGGGGATGGAGCACAATCCATTCCTCATTTGGCCAAAATTGCCGCGCTCAATCCGCTCATCTCTTTAAAAATTATTCTTCGAGACGAGCATCCTGAATTGATGGATGCCTACCTGACAAATGGAGCCAGATCCATTCCCAAACTGATCGCAATCACTGCAGACTTGCAGCAGGAACTATTTATTTGGGGCCCCAAACCCCAATACTTGCTAGATTGTCATGCAGCCTACAAACAAAATCCAGGTGATCTTTCCTATCAGGAATTCAAGGAACAGATTCATCTTTGGTATGCCAAAAACAAACAGAAAGACCTGGAAACTGAAATTTATCCCTTAATTTCTTCAACTTTGATTTCATGACAATAGCCTTACTTTCAGGAACCTCTGGATTGGTGGGGATGCAGCTTTTGCATCAACTGCTTCGCGATTCCGCCTATTCCTATGTGATCAGTGTAGGTCGCAGGGTATTGGCCTTGAAACATGAAAAATTGATCCAGTTGGAAGGGGATCTACATGCAATAAGCAAATGGGACTGGGCCAACCAGATCAACTCTCAATCTTTGGGTGGAGTTTATCAGCCGCTGGTCGCAGCCATCTCGGAACAAAAGGTCACCATTCATGCCTTCTCCAGTTTGGGTACCACCATCAAGCAGGCAGGCTCCAAGGAGCAATTTTTTGCGGTAGATCATGATTTGGTGCTTGGATTTGCTGGCTGGGCCAAGCAGTTGGGGGCTTCCAAGTTTCTCTACGTGTCTGCCATGGGAGCAAATCCTTCATCTTCCATTTATTACAATCGGGTCAAAGGCCAGACTGAAGAAGATTTGAAGGGGGTAGGATTCCCGTTTTTGGGATTATTCCGTCCCTCCTTACTTTTGGGGGCTCGGCATGAGTTTCGTTTTGGCGAACAAGTGGCCATGATTTTCATGGCACCGCTTACTTGGCTGAAATTGGGAAAAAATATTCGCCCTATTCGAGATCATGTGGTCGCCAAATCCTTGGTCAAGGTAGCCCTTAGTGAGGGAGTAACTGGTGTGGAATGCTTTTTATCTGGAAAAATGCAAGAATTAGGAGCATGATAGCAGTCATTCAACGCGTATTGGAATCCTCTGTTACTATAGAGGGAAAAATCAAATCCAACATTGGGGTAGGGCTTTTGGTCCTTCTGGGAATTGAAGAAGCAGACGGGAAAGAGGATTTGGAATGGCTCACCAAAAAGATAGTCAACCTGCGCATCTTTCCAGATGAGCAAGGAGTGATGAATAAAAGCCTACTAGAGGTGGGGGGCGAGTTGCTTCTGGTATCTCAGTTTACCCTACATGCTAGCACCAAAAAGGGCAATCGTCCTTCCTACATCAAAGCAGCACGGCCTGAGATTGCACTACCGCTTTACGAGCAGGCCATAGCAGCCTTCGAGTTGGAGTTGGGTAAATCCATCGGAACAGGCACTTTTGGGGCGGACATGAAGGTGAGTCTTATCAATGATGGGCCTGTTACCTTGCTTATGGACACCAAAAACAAGGTGTAGGTGGATTTTTAGATTTTTTGCCTTAAAAATGCTTCCAGCCTTGGGCTTTGAGTTGAACCGCAGTCCCGCTTTTGGTGACTAGGTATTTGCCTTCGGAAGCCTTGGTGATGTGTCCAATAAAATGTACATCGGGATGCTTTTCCAGTTTGGCAAAATCTTTTTGATCGATCGTAAAGAGCAATTCGTAATCCTCGCCTCCATTTAGTACACAGGTAATGGGGTCTAGGTTGAGTTCCACCGCAGTATCGAAGGTTTGCTTGTCAATAGGGAGTTTGTCTTCGTAGATGGTAGCGCCTACTCCAGAGGCTTTGCAGATGTGGAAAATCTCAGAAGCCAATCCATCCGAAATATCGATCATGCTTGTAGGGACTACTTCAAGTTCTCGGAGCTCATGGATGATATCCATACGGGCATCGGGACGAAGTTGACGTCCAGTGACAACCGTGTATTTTTCTAGTTCGGGCTTCATGTCCGGATTGGATAAGTACACCTGCTTTTCTCTTTCCAGAATTTGCAGGCCCACCAATGCGGACCCCAGGTCTCCGGTGACGCAGAGGATGTCATTTTCTTTGGCTCCGGAACGGTAGGAGAGTTGCTCTTTCTTGGCTTGACCCATCGCCGTCACGGAAATAATGAGTCCAGATCGGGAAGCGGTGGTATCTCCGCCTACCAAATCCACTCCATACTGTTCGCAAGCCGCATAAATTCCCTCATAAAGCGCATTGACTGCTTCTACCGAGAAGCGATTGGAAAGCGCGATGCTCACCGTAATCTGGGTTGGAATCGCATTCATGGCGGCGATATCAGATACATTGACAGCGACAGCCTTGAATCCTAAATGGGGAAGTGGGCTGTAGGAAAGGTCAAAATGAACCCCCTCCAGCAATAAGTCCGTACTCACTACAGTGACGAGATCGCCTGAATCAATTACAGCAGCATCATCCCCAATTCCTTTGAGGGTAGAAGGGTTTTTAAGTTGGACGCCTTTGGCGAGTTGGTCGATTAGGCCAAACTCTCCCAATTCACTGATTTCGGTTCTTTTCTCAGACATGTGTTTGTAGTTCAAACGATAACTTCAATTCAAATAGGGGATACTAGTACAGATTCTCCGGATTGGGATCTTCTTGACAAAGTTCCACGAGTACCCCGTTAGTGCTTTTGGGATGCAAAAATACGACGATTTTGCGGTCAGCCCCTTTTTTTGGGACCTCATTTAGGATTTCAAATCCTGCTGCTTTTAAGCGATCCATTTCGGCATAAATGTCCTCCACATCAAAAGCAATGTGGTGGATGCCCTCTGATTTTTTGGAGATAAACTTGGCGATGGGGCTTTCTTCCGTACTTGCTTGAAGCAATTCGATTTTGGTGTCGCCTACTTGAAAGAAACTTGTTTCAACTGCTTCAGAAGCAACTGTTTCCGATTTATAGGGAGCATTTCCTAGGAGACGCTGGAAGAGCTCGTTGGATTTTTTTAGGTCAGCGACCGCAATTCCAAGGTGTTCGATTTTCCTCATGCCATTAATTTGTATCTTTGTCCTGAATCTTTTTCTTCGGTAAGTAGTTTAACTAGGAAGAAGTAGCAAGCCAAAGCGTAAAGATATAAAGATATGATCACCGTTTCTGACAAAGCCAAAGAGAGAATTCTTGAATTAAAGAAAGAAGAGGGGAGAATGGAGCAAGAGAACATTCGCGTTTCTGTGAAAGGAGGAGGTTGCTCGGGTTTGATGTACGAACTCGGTTTCGATGCTCAGGTAGTGGATACAGACCATGTTTTTGAAGACAAGGGCGTTAAAATCTTAGTGGATCGGAAAAGTCTCCTGTATTTGGCAGGTACCACCCTTGAATACTCAGATGGATTAAATGGCAAAGGATTTCAATTTGTCAATCCAAATGCGAGCCGGACCTGTGGATGCGGGGAAAGTTTTTCCGTATAAGGGACCCAAATCACCCAAACCTAAGCAGCTTCATCGAGCTGCTTTTTTTATGAGCTTGCGTTAAAATATATATCCATGTCCACGCCAATTTTTAGGGCATTGCTTACCTTTGCTCCCGACTAAAAAACAACTACCCAATGGAAGCACCCATCAAAACCATTCCTTTAAATGACCTACATGCAGCACTTGGTGGCAAAATGGTGCCATTCGCAGGCTACATGATGCCCGTACGCTACAGTTCAGATATGGAAGAGCACCTCTGCGTAAGACAAGGAGTGGGTGTATTTGATGTGTCCCACATGGGTGAATTTTTTGTGGAGGGTCCACAAGCCCTGGAATTGATTCAAAAAGTAACTTCCAACGATGCCTCCACTTTGGTGATCGGGCAAGCGCAATACTCTTGTTTGCCTAATGCAACGGGCGGGATTGTAGACGATTTGATCGTGTACAAGATGGCTGAAGAAAAATACCTCTTGGTGGTCAATGCTTCGAATATCGATAAGGATTGGGCTTGGATTTCTAGCCACAATACGATGGGAGCTACGCTTACCAATGCTTCGGACGAGTATTGCCTCTTTGCAGTGCAAGGACCTAAGGCTGCTGCG
>JBANGF010000244.1:0-11067 GCA_037975655.1 Bacteroidota bacterium
GCCTTTGGTACTCCCAGAGGTAGATAAGTACTTGCCCACAGAAGATGGGGCACCTCCACTTGGAAGAGCAAAAGAGTGGACTTATACCACTGAATCGGGTACCTATCCCTTGGAATTGTCGACCATGCCGGGTTGGGCAGGATCAAGCTGGTATTTTTTCCGCTACATGGATCCAAGCAATACCCACTCCTTTGCGGATAAGGACAAAACCGACTATTGGGGAGCGGTAGATCTCTACATCGGTGGTTCGGAACATGCCACTGGACACCTGCTCTATTCCCGATTCTGGACCAAGTTTCTGTACGACATCGGAGCAGTCTCCATCGATGAGCCTTTCCAAAAAATGATCAACCAAGGCATGATCCAGGGTCGATCCAACTTTGTGTACCGAATCAAAGGGAGCAACACCTTTGTGTCTCTTGGACTAAAGGACAACTACGACACCTCTGCCATGCATGTGGATGTGAACATCGTACACAACGACCAGTTGAACCTGGAAAAATTCAAGGCCTGGAGACCTGATCTAGCCAATGCGGAATTTATCCTCGAAGAAGGAAAATACCACTGTGGAGCAGAAGTAGAAAAAATGTCCAAGTCCAAATACAATGTGGTCAACCCGGACGACATCATCGAGCGCTACGGGGCAGATACGCTTCGCTTGTATGAAATGTTTTTGGGGCCCTTGGAGCAGTTTAAGCCATGGAATACCAACGGCATTGACGGGGTGTACAAATTCTTGCGAAAACTGTGGAACCTCTACCATCCTCAAAACGGCGACTTTGCTATCAGTGATGTACCGGCGAGCAAGGAAGAACTGAAAGCCCTGCACAAGGCCATCAAAAAGATGGAAGAGGACATGGCCAACTTCTCCTTCAACACCTCCGTGTCCAGCTTCATGATCTGTGTGAATGAGTTAACTTCCTTGGGATGTAACAAACGGGAAATACTGGAGCCTTTGGCTATTTTGGTTTCCCCTTACGCACCACACATCGCTGAAGAGCTATGGGCGCTACTTGGTCATGGGGAATCGATCACCAAGGCCAGCTTCCCCGCATTCCAGGAGGCACAGTTGGTCGAAAGTAATTTTGAATATCCAGTGATGATCAACGGAAAGTTGCGGGCCAAATTGGATCTTCCGCTTACCCTGACTGTTCCAGAGATCGAAAAAGCTGCCCTAGCGGATGCACAGGTTCAAAAATGGCTGGAAGGCAAAGCCCCTAAAAAGGTGATTATTGTACCTGGAAAAATTGTGAATTTGGTCGTTTAAACACCTGTGAACTGATTTATGAGCGGGAAAATCCCGCTCTTTTTTTTGTAACTTTCCCCGTCAACAGCCCGCTAGCCCATGATTTTGTATTTGTTTCCAGTTCGAACCACCTTTATTGAACGTGACCTGGAAATGATTCGTCCTGTGGCCCAGATTGTGCCCATAGAGTTTACCCAGACACCCTGGAAACTCCCGTTGTACTTGGTGCTCCAATTTTTTCAATTGCTTTGGTACCTCCCAAAGACAAGTCAATACCTCTGTTTCTTTGGAGGCTACCATACCGTATTGCCGGTGATTTTCGGGAGAGTTTTTGGTAAAAAATGCACCATCCAAGCAGGAGGAACCGACTGCATCAGCATGCCGGACATTGGCTATGGCAACTTTCGTAAAAATCCCTTGGCTTGGGCTACGGCCTACTCCTTTACCCATTGCAGTTTGATCTTGCCCGTAGCCGAAGCCTTGGTCAGCCAGGACTACCGCTATGACTCAAGAATCAGTTCCAAGCAGGGCCTTTTACAGCTGATTCCAGGTTTGAAAACCCCCATTCAGGTCATCCCGAATGGATTTGATGTGGATTTTTGGAAGGACTTGGGAATGAAGCGGGTGAAGCACAGTTTTATTTCTGTGGCTACGAGCACTTCCACCCCTGCCCGTGCTCGGGTCAAGGGCTACGACTTGATTGAAGAATTGGCGGCCAGTAATTCGGAATGGAGCTTTACTTTGGTGGGAGACTCCAACTACAAACCCCAATCAACCAATATTCAGGTATTGGGAAAAGAAACAGCAGCCTCTCTGGTGCAGCACTACAATACCCATGAATTTTACCTGCAGCTTTCCAATTCGGAGGGCTTTCCCAATGCCTTGGGGGAAGCCATGGCCTGTGGCTGTGTGCCCATCGGATCGGCGGTAGGTGCCATTCCAGAGATTATTGGAGATACGGGGTTGTTACTCGAGCGGAAAGAGCTGGGCACTTTGCAACAGTTGATTCAGGATTGGATGGCCGGAAAAACTCAGTTGAGCTCTCCTCGAGCGCGTATCGAGCGCTACTTCACCTATGCCCACCGCCGGCAGTTATTGCTTCAAGCACTTTCGTTGAAGGAATAGAGTTGAAGGAAGTCTTAAGGATAAAAAAACAGCGGAGAAGTTCCCTTCTCCGCTGCATTCAGAACATCTCCCTTATTTCAACCTAAACCGAAGCACCGGAGTCAATTCAAAACTCTCGAAAGACTCGTCATAGCCCTGCGTGTAGAATAGACGCGTGCGTAAGCCAATTTGGAAGTTTTCGCGAAGGGAGTGGTAGTATTCAAGTCCTGCAAAAACGCCGAAATCAATTACTACAACTTCATCACTTAATGTGACTATCGTTTGGTCTGAGTTTCCTATAATTTCCACATAAGGATCTCGGTACCTTAGGTTGTAAATTCCAGCAGCACCGATCAACTTCTCTTCAATAAAATGCCGCTTATACAGCAGGTAATGGAAATTTTTAGTTCCTCGTATTCGATAGTCATCAAAATTGATTAACGCGAAAGAAGTTTGTTTAATTACAGTAAAGTCCCTGTAATTGACATCCTTAGAAAATCCAAAACCGTACTCATTTTTTCCTTCAGGGCGGTAGGTGTATTCAAAACCAAACGCCTCTCCCACCTCACTTCGATTATTAAAACTTACGATTGGTAACTTATCGTTTGTATCCACACAGCAAGCAAAGAAATCATGGGATAGACCATAACTAAAGCTTAGGCTAGATTTAGATAGAATGGAATCTAGCTTTTGAGCCATCGCAGTTGGAAAGGAAAGAAATAGGATTAAGGCCAAGCAGGTTGCATTTTTCATAGGATTAGGATTTAAGTTTTAAAAAAGAAGTCAGGAGGATTTAGCCTGGAATGTCCGTAAAGCGGTGTTCGAAATAAAAGTGCAATAGCCCCACACTTTTCACATTGAAATCAATCCCATTTCGGGTACGAACTCCATGGTCCGTAGCTCCTACAACATAAGCTAAAACTGATCTTCGAGATAACTCCGTATTGACCCGAAATCGAGAGCTTTCAGATTCCACTTCTAAGTTGACAGAGGCCGTAGCTTCAGCAGTGGCTTCCTTTTTTAAAAAATCATACCCCACTTTGACTCCAGCATTTGCTTTGGCCTTTCCGGTCAAGTTGTGCTCTGTAAATAGGAAAAATTGCTGGCTGTTTTCGGTCATGTCCCAGTCTGGGTCAAATTGGATATTGACAGTCTTCCATCTTTCCAATTTGATATCATCTTTCGAAAACTTTATTAAATCGTAACGGTAGGTATCGCCATCCACTCCAGCAGCAACTGTACCATCAAAATTGATCTTTACCTTACTGGAACCTCTATACAACCGTACCTTGACAATCCTACCAAATAGACCTATGTAATCTCTTTTGGTAAGTTTCACCTCCGGAATCGTCGAAAATAAAATATCCGCTTGCGAGATGGTAGTATGGTTGACGTTGTAATCCAAAATCACTGCATCGGCAGCAGGCTTGGGCAGTTCGGGAACAGGAGGCGTGTTATTCATTTCGTAAAAATCCTCATCGAGATAGGTCACCACTAGGGTAGCATGATCAAGCGAATAAGCATCGTCCACAAAAGGCACCAAACTACCTTTAGGGGTACCACCTGTGAGCGGAAACAGGTATCCTTCATTCCAGTCTTCTCGAATAATCGGATCATAGGTCGTGGTGATTGATCCAGCATAGTTATCCCAATCGAACCGCTCCTCGTAAGGGAAGTGAATTACCAGACCTTGACTTGCAAAAAATGTAATTAACTCCTCCTGAAGGGACACCCGCTGCTGCGCGCGCTCGGGTCGAGCACGAAAGGTCTCAAAAGCCCTTTCTAGAAAAGGATACGCATCAAAACGCGCTAAAGAATGTTGAAGCAGGGCTTCCCGAAAGGGATTATTCCCTGTTCGCAGGGAAAAACTGTTCCCAGCACGACCCAAACGAGCAAGTTCCGAAGGAGGCATGTTTTGCTTATCCCCCAATAAGGCCGAAAGAGATACTGCATCCCCGAAGTCATCGTACTGCTGAATGTGCTCGCTGAGGGTAACCCGCGCATCTTTATCCTGCAACACCTCGCCGAGAAGTTGCGAAAATTCTTTGGCCGTTTCCACTTGCTGCCAATCGTCAAGTGGAAGCGTCTGTGTCCAAACCGGATCGGATGGCATTTGTGGTAACTCCTCTTTGGGAAGGCAGGCACAGAAAAGTAAAGGTCCTGCCAAGATCATTCTTGAAAAATGTGATTGATTTCGTTTCATCTGTTTTGAGTTAAAAAGTGAAGGTTTATTAAAAAATGGTCATAAATGGAGGGGGCTAGCCTCTGGAATTTGCCTGGAGTAATCGTAAATACAGAAGAAACTTAATTTATTTATTTTAATTTAAAAAAGATTATTTACAATTTTTTTTATTTATTATTTAATTAGTTGTCTTTATTAACTCATTTACTATCCTAACCTCCTCCCTGGAAAAAGGAACTCAAGCGCCTACAAAGACAAAGGAAATGAAAAGGTGAGGCTTCTTTTTGGAGAAAATCTTGATGCCAATGGGTATAAAAAATCAACTCCCGATGAAGAGGAGTCCCAGAGGTTGGGCTTTTACCTAGCGAAAAAGGAGATTCCAACTATTTAAAGTCGGTTATCTGGTTGATTTGACTCGAAAGCCTTCACGAAATTTTCATAAAGGTTTTTTTAATTCCTCCCCTTAAATCCAAATCTTCTGAAATTGGATTGTAAAAACTTAGAAAAACCTAAATTCGGACTTTTTACCTATTTATCCTAAAAATCGAATCATTTTTAAACCAACTTTTATAATTTTTATGATTCCTAAAGATTTTTAATAAAAAAAGGAGCCAGTTTTGGAAAACTGACTCCCGGTTTGGGGTTATTGTTAATGGATTAAAACCATATAAACTTCTGCAAAATGCTGGGTTGAGCTTTTTATCTTTGCGTTAAAGTTTTCTAAACCTATGCAATCGATTGTATTTATCAAAATTTCGGAAAATATTTTCTAAAAAAATTTCAATCAATTTGATGCCTGACAAAAATTCAACCAGGAAATCTATCCTTTCTGGCAAGTGAAAAACTGAGGGCCTGGGTAAATCTATTGCGTACAAATAAACTATTGGATTTAATCTCTATTTTTAGTTTTTAACCCAAACAAAAACCCCATGGAATCAGAAATTCATCTCGAAAATTCCAAATTCGGCAAACTCCAAGATTACCTCAAAGAGTTTGTGTATGGTGGAATTGACGGAGCTGTCACCACCTTTGCCGTGGTAGCGGGAGGATTTGGCGCCAATTTGGATACGGGCATTCTTCTGATTTTAGGCTTTGCCAATCTGCTTGCAGATGGATTCTCCATGTCTGTAGGTGCCTACCTGGCTGCAAAAAGTGAGCGAGACACCTACGACAAACACGAAAAGATTGAATACTGGGAAATTGAAAACCTCCCAGAAATTGAACGTGCAGAGATCGAAGAAATCTATGCCGCCAAGGGATTTAAAGGGGAACTATTGCAACAAGTTGTGGACCACATCTGCGCCGACAAGAAACTCTGGGTAGACGAGATGATGAAAGACGAGTTGGGTATGATGCGGGATTCCAAAAGTCCCTTAAAAATTGGCATGGCCACTTTTGCCTCCTTCCTCTTGGTAGGACTGATTCCACTGACCGTATACCTCTGGAATTTTTTCTTTCCGACACCAATCAACCTCTTTTTCTGGACCAGTTTCCTCACCGGCCTCGCCTTCTTTTTGGTAGGTTGGCTCAAAAGCTCAGTCAACCAAACCTCAGCCCTGAGAGGAATTTCAGAAACTGTACTCTTAGGACTTTTGGCCGCCGTGGTGGCTTATTTTGTAGGGGATGTGTTGGAGCAATTCTTCAGGTAGTTTACAATTAGCGGCTTTCAATCATGGAATCTCAATTCTTTTGATTTTCTAACAATTAAAATTTAAAGAAATGAAAAAATCAATTTTACTTTTTTTAATTTTTATAATTTGTTTCACTGCAGGTATTGCACAACAACACCCATTTGAAGAAGAGGTCCGAAGGCTAAGTTCGCGTATAGATAGTTTGGGTTGGAATCCAGGAGCAACAGTTTTTACTGGAAGTTCCACGATCCGAATGTGGCGTAGCCTTCCTGAGATTAGCGCAGAAGAGGAAGTCCTCAATACTGGATTCGGTGGATCCAAGGCTGCAGACTTGGAGCGATATCTTTTTCCCCTCGTATTGAAATTTGACCCAAAGCGCGTCTTTATTTACGAAGGAGATAATGACCTTTGGTCAGATGTACACCCAGACGAGATCCTGAATAGCCTCAAACAAATTGTAACACGCATCCATCAGGTAGATCCGGGAACAGAAATTATTCTCATTGGCGCAAAGCCAAGCCCTTCCCGATGGAAAAAAAAAGAGAGTTATCTGGCCTTTAATCAGCTATTGAAGGACTATTGCGATAGGCAGGAACAGGTAACTTACCTCGATACCTGGAAGGCATTGACAGACGCACAAGGTAATCCTAGGCCCGAACTCTACCTCCAGGACCAACTTCACTTGAATTCGGATGGGTACCTCATTTGGAATGGAATTTTTAAATCCTACTTCAACTAGATCCCGACCCTTTTTTCCTACCCCAAAAAGCAGCCAGTATTGATCCAGTAATGTTTTGAAGGGGACCAAACACGGCAGGTGCCAATCCCAAAGTGGTTATTTTACCCAAAATATTAGCTAATCCAGAAGCAAGGCCAGCGTTTTGCATACCTACTTCAATGGCTAAAGTCCGAGCATCTTGCTCCTGGAAACCCAAAGCTTTGGAACATCCATAGGCTATCCCATAACCCAACACATTGTGAATAAAAACCAATCCTATCAAAATAGGACCTATCTGAAGTAAACTATCTCTTCCTGCCGCTGTGATAACCAGAATAATCAAGGCAATCCCAACCATAGAAACTAACGGAAGCAACTTACCCAAAATCATTGCATTCTTTTTTAATAGCTGATTGACCAAAAGACCTGCTCCTACAGGAACTAGGATGATCTTTACTATGTCCCACATCATCTTCAATAGGTCAATTTCAATAAACTGTCCTGCCAAAGACTTCATTAATAACGGGGTAATGAAGGGAGCCATCAAGGTAATGATGGAGGTAAGAGTCACAGAAAGGGCGACATTAGCACGTGCCAAAAATGCCATGACATTCGATGCTGTGCCGCTGGGCGAACAACCCACGAGAATAATTCCTGCAGCCACTTCGGGCGGTAAACCACTCAGTTTTGCCAAACTAAACCCCACCAAAGGCATGATGGTAAATTGAAGACCAATTCCCAGCATGACCGATTTGGGGCTTTTGGCAACTGCAGCAAAATCCTTCCAACTCAAAGTAGCACCCATCCCAAACATGATGAGCTGGATCAAAGGATTGATCAGACCGGCCAAGGAAAATCCTCCTACTTCCTGGAATGGTTTTGGGAAAAATAAGGACAACGTCACTACACCCAGGATAGCAATTGGAAAACTGTAGGGCATTAATTCGGCGCGAAGCCGGAATCCAAGGGCAAGGGCCCACCAAAACAATACCAAACAAATTCCAGCAATTCCATACCCGCTGAACCACAAAAATGGGATGCTCAGCAGGGCTAGAATAAGGGAAAGAATGAGAAAAAACCGATACATACAATACCTTTAAATGGAAGTGAAAGTACCCTAAATTAATCCAGTTTAACAATAAAAAAGAAAGAATCAAAGTGGACTAACCTTGAATTGCGCACCGAAACTTCATGGGCGGATAACCTAATTTCCAAATAATATTCGTACTTTTGCGGCTTCAATTAGGCAAACCATGCAACAAATTCGGAATATCGCGATCATCGCACACGTTGACCACGGTAAAACAACCCTTGTGGACAAAATCATCCACGTTTCCAAAATCTTCAGAGAAAACCAACAATTTGAAGACCTCATTCTAGATAACAACGATCTTGAGCGTGAGCGCGGGATCACCATCCTTTCCAAGAACGTATCCGTTCGATACAAGGACCATAAAATCAATATTATCGATACCCCTGGTCACGCCGACTTTGGAGGTGAGGTAGAACGTGTGTTGAAAATGGCCGATGGAGTAATCCTGCTAGTCGATGCCTTTGAAGGCCCTATGCCTCAAACTCGCTTTGTGTTGGGTAAAGCCCTGGCTCTTGGCCTTACTCCTATTGTAGTTGTCAACAAGGTCGACAAAGAAAACTGTAGACCAGATGAGGTATACGAATCCGTGTTTGAACTGATGTTCAACCTAGATGCAACTGAAGAACAACTTGACTTCCAGACACTTTATGGTTCAGCCAAGCAAAACTGGATGGGCCCAGATTGGAAAAATCCAACTGACTCCATCCTTCCTTTGTTGGACGCGATCATCGACCACATTCCTGCACCAAAAATTGAAGAAGGCAGCTTGCAAATGCAAATCACTTCTTTGGACTATTCCAACTTTGTGGGCCGGATAGCCATCGGACGTATCGCTCGTGGAACCATCTCTGAAAACCAGCAGATCGCGCTTTGCAAAGCAGATGGATCTATCAAGAAAATGCGTGTCAAAGAATTACACACCTTCGAAGGTCTTGGAAAAAATAAAGTTCAGACAGTAACAGCAGGTGATATTTGCGCAGTCACAGGTATCGAAGATTTTGAAATTGGGGACACCATCGCGGATGTAGACAATCCAGAGCCGCTCAAGCGTATTTCCATTGACGAGCCTACGATGAACATGCTCTTCACCATCAACAACTCTCCATTCTTTGGCAAGGAAGGTAAATTTGTGACTTCCCGCCACTTGAGAGATCGTTTGATGAAAGAAACTGAAAAGAACTTGGCACTTCGTGTAGAATCTACGGATTCAGAAGACCGATTCTTGGTCTATGGTCGAGGCATCCTTCACTTGTCTGTATTGATCGAGACCATGCGAAGAGAAGGCTATGAACTTCAAGTAGGTCAGCCTCAGGTAATCTTCAAGGAAATCGATGGCATGAAATGCGAGCCTATCGAAACACTTGTAGTGGATGTGCCTCAGGAAACTGCTGGTAAAGTAATCGAATTGGCTACCCAACGGAAGGGAGAATTGCTAATCATGGAACCGAAAGGCGATCTGCAGCATTTGGAATTTAAAATCCCTTCCAGAGGTTTGATTGGTTTACGTAACAACGTGCTTACTGCTACCCAAGGGGAAGCGATTATGAACCACCGATTTACTGCTTATGAACCTTTCAAAGGCCCAATCCCAGGCAGAATCAACGGTTCCTTGATTTCCATGGAAGGAGGGCAGTGTACCGCTTACGCCATTGACAAATTACAAGATCGTGGAGTCTTCTTTATTGAGCCAGGAGATGAATTGTATACTGGTCAGGTAATTGGGGAACATTCCCGTGACAACGACATCGTGGTAAACGTACAGAAAGGCAAGAAATTAACCAACATGCGTGCTTCCGGTTCGGATGACAACGTCCGAATTGCTCCTCCAAAGCGTTTCTCTTTGGAAGAATCCATGGAATACATCCAGAAAGATGAGTACTTGGAAATCACACCTAAGTCCATCCGTATGCGGAAAATCTACTTGGACGAAAACGAGCGTACTCGTATGGCGAAAAAGGAGGATTAATCCTTTCTAAATAACTTTTAAAAAAGTCCCTAAGAATTTTTGGGGACTTTTTTTTGTAGTTACCACTGCGTGTGTACTTGCGCTTTGATGTATTGCTCGTAAATACGAGAAGCCTCCTGCATCTGATTGGGACTCAAGGGAGGCAATTGACCCGCTCGAATATTCTGCTCAACCTGAGCCAAAGAAGAGGCCCCAGGAATCACCGTACTCACTTGTCGGTGCATCAACACCCAACGAAGGGCTTGAGCGCCTAAGTCATAGCCTTCTGAAAAATGAGTTTTCAGTTCTTCCACTGCCGCAAAACCCAAGTCTAAAGGCACGCCAGAGAAGGTTTCTCCTTTATCGAAAGCCTTTCCCTCCCTGTTGAAAAATCGGTGGTCTTCCGCATCAAAACTAGTTTGCTTGGTAATTTTCCCTGTGAGCAGTCCGCTTGCCAGTGGCACGCGCACGATTAATCCCACATTTTTCTCTTCGGCTAGATCAAAAAGTTTCTCCACCGGCTTTTGCCGAAACAAATTCACAATTACTTGAATGGAAGAAACTACGGGGTAATCCATGGCACGAATTCCTTCGTCTACCTTTTCAATACTCACTCCAAGCGCTGCCACTTTTCCTTGTTGAATCAAGTCTTCAAACAATCGAAAAACCTCGTCACGATCGTACACTGAACTGGGAGGACAATGCAACTGAATCAAATCCAAACGCTCCAATTGGGTGTTTTGAAGGCTATCTTCCACAAATTTTTGGAGATTTTTCGGTGTATAACCAGCGGCATCATGCGGTTGCAGACGTCGACCACAGTTGGTGGCTACGTAGATGGTTTCACTACGCTCCCGGACTGCCTTTCCTACAGCCGCTTCACTCAAGCCTCCATCGTATACATCGGCAGTATCTACAAAATTCACACCCTGATCAAACGCGGCATGTAGGAGTTGGGATGCAATTTTGGGGTCAAAAGGCTTCCCCCATCCCCCACCTACCTGCCAGGTTCCTAACCCTATTTCAGATATAGACCAGCCTGTTTTTCCAAGTACCCGATAATTCATGGTTTCAATTGATTTAGAGGTTTTCAATCCAGCACTTATCTAGCAGCCCTGTTCTAGAAAGCAAGATAAATTTTTATATTT
>JBANGF010000316.1:0-2503 GCA_037975655.1 Bacteroidota bacterium
TACCCAAGCATCCATTTGTTTGACCGAATTGGGACGCAGGAGCAATTGTTGCTGCGCATCTAGAAGGTAGAAAGATGGAGAACTAGATACAAAGTAGTCTTGAGCAGATTGGGTATCCCAACTTTTATAATCTGAAAATGCGATGAAAGGCATACCCTTAGCATATTCTTTAAACGCAAGAGGATCCGTATCCATGGAGACAAATACTACTTCTACTCCATAGGAGTTCCACTTCTCATACAGTGGAATGAGCTGGGCCATTTCTTCATTGCATGCAGGACACCAGCTAGCCCCAAAAATTACCAATCTGTAAGGTGCAATGACTTCAGACAAGCGATTCGGATAAGGTATAGGGTTCCCCTGCAACAAAACATCCCCAGAAAATTGAATTTCTGGCACCTGCGTTCCCAACTTCATGGCACGGTAAGTCTCCAATTGCCTAACCAACCTCGGTTGGACCACCACTTTGTTTTGCTGAAGTACGGTAAGCGCCAAATGTTCTGACGCATTAGTCAGGCTACGTCGTTCCAGAAGTCCGATCAAGTAGGTAGTCACCTCGTTGTAGAGGGGTTCATTCTTTTCTACACTAGATAATATGACATCAATTGATACTTCCATCTTTTCATATACCTCGTCTAGTGTCCCCCCAGAGTTTTCTAGCAGCCAGAACTGGCTTTCAAATACGTCCCGAAAAAGTCCACTTTTCTGGAAACGTGCATCTGAATAATTAAGCGCACGAAAGGCAGCAATAGTTTGCGGGAGTTCGAGAGTCCGGTACTGAGCAATGGCTCCCACGGAACTGATCAGTTTTCGAATGGGCAAAAACCAACGGGCGAAGCTTTCTATAGGAAGCGCATTGATAAATTGTCCGTCCTCCTGCTGAAGTCGAACGACCTCAGCTCCAATGGCTTGATTGGGCACCTGCTGCAAGGCAAAAAACGGGTCACTCTGATACAAATTTTGCAGATACGCCCAGGCACTTAAGGCCTGTTCTCGCTTCCCCTGTTCCTGGGTATACTGTTCAAACCAACGGTTTTCTTGCCCATCCAAAATTCGGATGCCATTCGCCTCGCTAAGCACTTGTCCTTCCAAACGTACTCCAGATTTCTCCAAAATCACGATAAATGGTTGTTTGTCCTCTCCAGATAAAAAGGCGATTCCATAATCTTCTGGAGAATAGCTGAACGAAAATTGCCCCTTTTCATCCGCTTTAGCACTAGCAATAGCATAGGTATCAAATCCCTTTGTTCCTTCTAGGGTGAGGGTTTGATTGGCTAAGGAAGGAAAGGTTCCTGACAAAGTCTGGGCCATTGAGCAACCAACCAAAAAAAATAAACAAGACAAGAGAACTAGTTTTCTTTTCATACAACTATTACTGCTAGCATATTGAACATTCGAAAGTATCCAAAAACGAAATGAATTGAGCAGCACTTAGGGAAAATCCTTTCACAAATTTAATTTTTAATGCAGCGAACCGAATAACCTCGGGCACGCGTATAGGGGTTTTCATATGCCCTGTCCGGATAGTAGGCAAATGCTTCCGCGCGATTACTCGTGGTTCCACTACCGACTGTACTACTCCAGATGAACCCATAAGGCGAACCTTCCGCCACTAATGAAATGACCCCAGTTTGTTCACGGAATCCTGCCAAAGGTAATTTTAAAACAGAGTTAAATGCCCCTGCACTCGTGTTACTCGCCCAAGTCAATCGCTCTTGCCTAAATTCAGGTTCTGTGGGTATCCGAAATCCTATAGGACAGGGATTATTTATTCCATTAATCCCTTGCCAAAGGGCATTACTTTGAGGATTTCGCCAATCATCTGTTGTACTTGTCCCAGGAACAAGTATAAAATCCCCATGTCCTGGCTTATCCGAGGAACTTAAAGTAGAACGAGTTCCTGAATTCCTACATTGGTGCCCATCAGCCCCTCTCCCCCATTGGTACAAGTCGCCGAAGGCCAAGTCATCCGTACTCGAAGTCGCAACCCGCTCTGCGCCAAGGTTACGATCCATCCAGGTTTTCCCTGTGACGGGGTTGATTACCTCCACCACAGCGGTTCGATTTTGAGGATTACAGTGAACCGTTCCAGGAGGAAATGGAGAATTTCCTGATTTAAGTTGTCCCCCCAAAAATTGGGCATGCACATTTTCAAGAAGAAAACATAAGAGGAGAAAAGAAAATAGTAGCAATTTTTTCATATGCATCTATGATTTCAGCAACCCACCCGAAATATCCCTCTTCCAAATAACTTAATTCATTTAGTTTTTCTGGAAATCGAGGTGAATATTTCCATGTAGTAGAAGGTAATTCCAGAAGCCGAATTGAGCTTGAGGTGATTCTGCTCAATACGAGTAAAGAAAGGGCCCGCCTGCTTTCAACTTAGAGCAGCACTAATTTTGGAGGTATTTTGCAAGCAGGTGAAAAGGCCCGGTGATTTTTTCCAAAATCAGTGAAGAAGATAGTTTTAGCATTACTCGCCGTGTAGGGTTCACAGCTATTA
>JBANGF010000329.1:0-18085 GCA_037975655.1 Bacteroidota bacterium
CTGTATTTACTGGGTAATCAACCCATTTTTAGTGCTCCAGAGGCCGCATTTTAGGCAGTTTTCATTTCCTTAAGCAAATGCTGTGCCTTTTGTATGTTGAGGACCTGATCGATGCTGAGAATTAAACGATTTTTGTGTTCTTTTATTTTACATGACTTGGGATGGAGTTGCACAAATTTCATGATGTTGCCAAAAACAGCCGAACTGTAGTAGCTCTCCTTGCTCGAAGGGAGTAGGTAACATTTCATCTGAGCCGCCTTCAACACCAATTTTTCGATTCCCAATTCTTCTGCCTGCCAGCGTAGTCGTACGGTTTCCATCAAGTCTTGAACGGCTTTTGGAAGTGGACCAAATCGATCTTGGAGCATTTGACCAAACTGATCCAATTCCTCTTCTTTTTCGAGACCGTCCAACTTGGAATACAGCCCCAAACGCTCGCTGATGTTGCTGACATAGCTCTCCGGAATGAGCAGCTCTAGGTCGGTTTCTATGGTGCAATCCTGCACGAGTACTGCAACCTTTTCTTTGAGGTCCTCTTCAAACAAGGCGGCAAATTCATTTTCCTTCAGTTCCTGTACAGCCTCGTCCAAGATCTTGTGATACATCTCAAAACCCAGGTCTGTGATAAATCCACTTTGCTCCGCACCCAACAGGTTGCCTGCCCCACGGATATCCAAATCCTTCATGGCCACTTTGAAGCCATCGCCCAAGTCGGAAAATTCTTCCAGGGTTTGAAGTCGCTTTCGCGCTTCAGCCGTAAGCCCAGAAAGTGGACTGGTGAGCAAGTAGCAAAAGGCTTTTTTATTGCTCCGCCCAACTCGGCCGCGCATTTGGTGGAGGTCGGAGAGGCCAAACATGTGGGCTCTATTGATCAAAATGGTATTTGCATTCGGAATATCTAAGCCCGACTCGATGATGTTGGTGGACACCAAAACATCGTATTGGTGGTTGATGAAGTCCACCATGATTTTTTCCAATTTGTCCCCATCCATTTGTCCATGGGCGCCGATGACGCGGGCATCTGGAACCAATTTCAAGATGAGGTTGGCAATGCTATCAATCTCTCCTACTCGGTTGTGCACAAAAAACACCTGTCCCCCGCGTCGGAGCTCGTAGGACACTGCATCTCGGATCACTTCTTCTTCGAAGGTCTGCACCTCGGTAGTTACCGGCTGCCTGTTTGGCGGAGGAGTCGCGATAACCGAAAGATCGCGGGCTCCCATCAAGGAAAAATGGAGCGTACGTGGAATCGGAGTGGCCGTCAGCGTAAGCACGTCTACATTGACCCGCAGGTTTTTCAATTGGTCCTTCACCTTGACCCCAAACTTTTGTTCCTCGTCGATAATCAGCAATCCTAGGTCCTTGAACTCGACGTCTTTGCCGACGATTTTATGGGTACCAATGAGGATGTCAATTTCCCCTGTAGCGACTTGTTCCTTGATGGCTTTGATGTCCTTGGCCGATCGAAATCGGTTCAAGTAGTCTACCTTGACGGGAAAATTTTCAAGCCGTTCTGACAAAGTTTGGTAATGCTGCATCGCTAAGATGGTGGTAGGCACCAGTATGGCTACTTGCTTTCGGTCGTTGACGGCTTTAAAGGCAGCACGGATCGCTACTTCTGTTTTTCCAAAGCCCACATCCCCACACACCAGTCGGTCCATGGGGTACGATTTTTCCATATCCGCCTTTACATCGGCAGTAGCGGCCGCTTGGTCAGGAGTATCCTCGTACAAGAAGGAGGATTCCAACTCCACTTGAAGTACAGAATCCCGTGAGAAGGCAAAACCAGGCGCAGACCTGCGCTTCGCATAGAGTGCAATGAGGTCCTTGGCTATGTCTTTGACCTGCTTTTTGACCCGTGCTTTTTTATTATCCCAGTCCGGGGAGCCCAACTTGGACATGGATGGAGCCTGTCCTTCCTGTCCAGAGTACTTGGAAATCTTGTGTAGGGAATGGATGTTGACGTAGAGGAGGTCGTCGTCTCGAAAAATTAGGCGAACGGCTTCTTGCATTTTGCCGCTCACATCCACTTTTTCAAGCCCTGCAAATCGGCCCACTCCATAGTCCACATGGACTACATAGTCTCCAGGATGGAGGGCCTTGATTTCTTTGAGGGTAAGGGCCTTTGAGGCGGTAGACTTGCTTTTGGATTTGTAGCGGTGAAAGCGCTCAAATAGCTGGTGATCGGTGTAGCAGACAAGTTTGGTCTGCTTGTCCACAAAGCCCTCTCGCAGGCTGAGGAGCATGCTTTGAACCTGCAAGGTGGGGTCCAATTCCTGAAAAATTCCCTGCAATCGGTCGATCTGCTTTTCGTTTTCTGCCGTGATGAGGTTGAGGTAGCCTGCCTTTTCGTTGTCTCCCAAGTTGGCCACGAGCAGGTCGAAATTCTTATTGAAGGAAGGTTGTGGCTGACTCTCCCAGCTGACTTTGGTAGCGTTTTTCAAGTAAAATTGCCTGCCGAACTCTACTACGGAAAACTTTTTAGCGGCCTCGTTAAACTGCGCTCCTTGTTCAAAAACCTGTTCGGGCTGCAGCACAAGTGCTCCTGACATACTTCCTCCCGATAGCTGCGCAAAAGCCTGTACAGCTTTTTGGTAACACTCGTCCATCACATCGAGTGTGAGTTGGTAGTCTTTGATCCAGAGGAGGGCGTTTTCGGGCAAAAAAGTCAAAAAGGACTGCCGCACTTTTTGAAGAAGGCGAGTTTGCACGTTGGGAATTAGGGAAATAAAGTCAACGGCTTGTAGGGAAAGCTGGGTCTCTGGGTCGAAGGTGCGGATGCTTTCAATTTCTTTTCCAAACAATTCCAGTCGGTAGGGAAACTCATTGCTGAAGGAAAAAACATCCAAAATTCCTCCTCGAATGGCAAATTGGCCTGGTTCGTAGACAAAGTCTGTTCGCTCAAAGTCATAGGAGGTCAGAATTTCAGTAACAAACTCTAGGTCTACGGCCTCGCCTACCCGTGCAATAAAGGTGTTTTCGACTAGTGCACGCTTGTTGACCACCTTTTCGTACAAGGCTTCGGGGTAAGTGATGACGATGCGTGCACTGCCCTTGGTTTCTATGAGCTGATTGAGGAGCTCCGCCCGCTGCAGCACATTGGCGTTGTCGATTTCTTCGTACTGGTAGGGGCGTTTGTAGCTGCTCGGAAATAGGCGTTGGTCGAGGTTGCCCAACAAGTTTTGAAGGTCGGAATTAAGGTAAGCAGCTTCTTCTTTGTCTTGGGCAATGATGAGGTGAAATCCACCTTGCTTTTCAAAATAGGCCGCGAGTAAGACCATATCCAAACTCCCCGAAAGGCCCTTTAACTGCAGTTGGAAAGGCGACCTCTCACTTAACTGGTGAGCGAGGGTTTGAAAAATGGGGTCCGACTGGTAAATGGAAAGAAAAGAAGGTCTATCCACAAAGGGCTTGGTTTAAGAGATGGAAGGCAGCAAATCTAGGTTTTTTTGGCCTATCTCGAGGAAAGGAAACAGAAATTGACATTTTTTGAACTAAGAGCCGTACAAAATGTTTTTGAATCGATGAGACAAGCACCCCCTCCCAAAACCTGGTTCCAAAAGATAGAGAGACTCCATCCCTACGAGACACTGCTGTATCTCGGTATGCTGGGAAGTGGGATTATCTTTTTGTTTCTGGCGCTGGCATTTCTAGCTTCTGGAAGGGAGTATCTACGAGGGCTCAACGAACAGATGCCGTTGGCTTTCTTGGTTTCTACCTTTCTTTTGGTGCTTTCTGGGTATACTGCGGTGAAAATGCGGATCCATTACCAGGAAGAAAATAGCGCCAAGTTGTATAATTCCTTGAAAGCCACCTTTGTTTTGGGCTTGCTTTTTACGGTGTTTCAGGTCTTGGGATGGATGGAACTTGCTGACAAGGGCATCAATTTTTCGGGTGTCCCAAGTGGGTCTTTTCTTTACGTCCTTTCAGGAATCCATGTGGTACACTTGATTGGTGCCATGTCTTTTGCGGTGATTTTGCTCCTGCAGCTTCGAAAAATAGAACAAGATATGGTGCGTAAACTCGTATGGATGACTAATCCCTATGAAAAACTGCGCATTCGCCTTTTTACCGTGTACTGGCATTTTATGGATGCGGTATGGCTTATTTTATTTCTTCTTTTTGTAATCAGTTTCTGATGCGACTCCAACTTCAAACCACCGTTGCTAGTACCCACTTGGATGTGAAGGAGGGCTTTACCGAATCCTTATTTGCCAATTTGGCCCCTCCTTTTCCACCCGTGAAGGTACTCCGTTTTGATGGGTGCAAGTCTGGAGATATCGTGGATTTGGAGCTGAACTTTATTTTCTTCAAGCAAAAATGGACCAGCAAAATCACCGAGGATCACTTTGATGCACAGGAGTTTCGCTTTGTGGACGAGGGCATCGTACTTCCATTTTTTTTGGGGAAGTGGAGGCATTGCCACCGCATTTTGGCGCAGCCTAATGGAAGCATCATTTCGGATGAAATTGAGTTTGAGGGGGCCTATTCCTGGATGACCCCGCTGCTATACCCAGTCCTATGGCTTCAATTTTGGTACCGAAAGCCGATCTATCGCCGGATTTTTAAAAAGAAGTAGCGGTCAATAGGTGCTCACAATTTTTGATCAGACAGTCTCCATAGAGCACCAAAGAGTGGCTGGTCATGGAGGAACTAAATTCTTTGCTCATGCTATCCTTAATTTCCGTTAGTCTGGGATCCGAAAACTCCCGAATCTTTCGACACTGGTTGCAGACGTGGTGATCGTGATGGGTGTAGGTCAGCGCTTGCTCGTAAAGGGCCACCTTGTCTTTAAATTGGTGCTTGACGGCAAGCCCACTTTCCACCAGTAAGTCCAAGGTATTGTAAATGGTGGCACGGCTAATCGTGTAGCCTTTGTTTCTCATTTTCAGAAAAAGTCCCTCCACATCGATGTGCTCGTCTTCGGGAAGGAGATAGAGTTCATCCAAAACGGAATACCGCTCGGGAGTTTTTCTGCTTCCTTGCCGAAGGAGAAAGTTTTCAAAAATCTTCTTCGCTTTTTCAATTAAGGCGGTATCGGCCATTTTCAGATAGTTTGAAGATTAAAGGTCTACTTTTCTTGAGGCTTTGGCAAGAAAATCCAAGAGATCTTCCCGGTAGAATTCTCAAAAAATTGTTTGAACCTAGGTTTAAAAACTCCGTAATTTAAGGTAATTGAAATGTGAAGTGGATGATGCTTAGAGCCCTCTTTTTGTTTGTTTTTTTTCTGTTCGGGCTGACTCTTCGCGCTCAGGTTCCAGGATTTTTTGTGGTCGGCGATCAGAAAAAGGTGAAGTTGCCTTTTTTGTCATCTAATAGCCTAATTCTACTCCCTGTCTCCATCAATGGAAGTCCGCCGCTTTATTTCTTGTTGGACACTGGAGTGCGAGCCAACCTCCTGTTTAGTAAATCCATGGGGGATTCCTTGGGACTATCTTATACCCGAAGAGTAGGGATGGTTGGTGCAGATGGTAGTACGACTGTTTGGGCGCAGGTATCCCCGATAAACACCTTGGACCTGGGGGAGGTGGAGGGAGTACTTCAAAGTTTATTGGTGCTGGAGGATGATTTTTTAGAACTGGAATCCGTGATAGGCGTTCCTGTGTATGGGATTTTGGGCCATGAGTTTTTCAAACACAACGCAGTTAAAGTTGACTACGAACAGTCCATCTTGACCTTTTACGCTCCGGAAGCCTTGCCTTTCAAGTCTCCCTTTTATCGAAAAGGAAAGTTGATTCTTGAAGAGGGGAAGGCATATCTGGAAGTGAAAGTAAGACAACAGGCAGGGCCCAAACTAAAAGGTAAGGTTTTGGTAGATACAGGCGCCAACCATGGATTGTTATTGAATCGAGAGGCCTCCTCACAGATACAATTGCCAGAGAAGCATTTAGAAACTCAGCTTGGGCAATCTTTAGGCGGGGTTTTGTATGGATCCATTGGCCGGGTAGCTGGCTTATCTATCCGAGGGTTACAATTTACTCAGGTCCTGACCTCCTTTCCTGAGGAAAGTTTTGCCAGTATCCGAATTAAAGAAAGTGGGCGGTTGGGAAGTTTGGGAGCAGAGGTTTTGGGGCGAATGAACTTGATTTTAGACTATCCGAGAAATGAAATTTTTGTGCGCAGAAACTCCGTATTTTACCAGCCCTTTGAGTTTGATATGAGTGGTCTGGTAGTCAAAAAACTATTGACTCCAGAAAAAAGATGGTATGTAGCGGATGTGCGCGAAGGCTCATCAGCGCAATTAGCAGGCATTTTGCCTTTTGATGAAATTCTAACGATTAATTCTGTTCCAATCGTACTTTGGGAGATGGACCAGCTGGTCAAGTTGTTGCGCTCCGAGGAAGGGAAAGAGATTCAGTTAGAGGTACGTCGCTATTCCCAACCCGGTTCCCGTTTATTTGAAGATTTACGCATACGCTTCTTCTTGAAAAAGCAGATTTGATTAGTCAAATGGAAAAGAAAATTTGGGTAACTTTGCACATTTAGACAACATATTCAACTAATTATCCGTGTAACTCTTCGATTTAACCCATATCAACAATGAAAAAAATCTTAATTCCAGTAGCCATTCTTGCCGTAATTGGTATTTTAATATATTCCAAGGCGGTAGGTACCTACAACCAATTTGTGCAATTAGAAGAGGAAATCAACGGCCAATGGGCTGAGGTAGAGACCCAATACCAAAGACGTAGTGACTTGATTCCGAACCTGGTCAATACCGTAAAAGGCTATGCTGACTTTGAGCAGGAAACCTTGACTGGCGTAGTCGAAGCTCGCTCGAAAGCCACTTCCGTGCAAATTGACCCAACCAACTTGACTCCAGAAAAGCTTGCCGAATTTCAGCAGGCACAAGATCAGCTTTCAGGAGCTTTGAGCCGCTTGCTAGTGACTGTTGAAAAATATCCAGATCTAAAAGCCAATCAAAACTTCTTGGAGCTTCAGGCTCAATTGGAAGGAACAGAAAACAGAATCGCTGTGGCACGTAGAAACTTTAATGAGTCTATTAAAGGCTACAATGCTACCTTGAGAGTGTTCCCGAACAATCTATTTGCGGGTTGGTATGGATTTGCAGCTAAGGGCTATTTTGAAGCCGCTGCAGGTGCAGAAAATGCTCCTAAGGTAGAATTCTAAGCGCATGGCGTCCCACCTATTTTCTCCAGAACAAAAGGCTCAAATCGTAGCCGCCATAAAAGAGGCAGAAACCCAAACCTCTGGAGAGATCCAAGTACACATCGAAAGCCGTTGCAAAGGGTCTGTTCTGGACCGTGCGGCTCAGGTTTTTGAGGTGCTAAAGATGTACCAAACTAAAGACAGAAATGGAGTTTTGGTATACTTGGCTGCAGAAGACCACAAATTTGCTATTCTAGGAGATGCAGGCATCAATGCAGTGGTGCCTGCAAACTTCTGGGAAAGCACCAAGGACCTGATGGCGAATCTTTTTCGCCAAGGCAAATTTACCGAAGGCCTTATTGAAGGCATCCACCATGCCGGAGATCAGTTAAAAACTCATTTTCCTTACGATCACCGTGCCGACCAAAACGAACTATCTGATGAGGTATCCTTCGGCAATTAAGCCTTTATTGTTCCTAGTTTTCTTGTTTCAAGCAGTTTGCGGAATGGCGCAGGACTTTCCTCCTGCTCCCAATCCTCCGCGCTTGGTCAATGATTTTACCGGTACCCTCAGCGCCTCAGAAGTCGAGCAATTGGAGCAAAAACTACTTGCCTATTCGGACAGCACCTCCACCCAGGTGTCCATCGTTCTTTTAGGTTCGGTAGGACCCTACGATATAGCGGACTATGCCTTTCAATTGGGCGAACAATGGGGCATTGGAGGAAAAGGCAAGGACAACGGTGTCCTCATCTTGGGCGCAATGGAGGACCGAAAAATCTTCATTGCAACTGGAAGAGGAATGGAAGGAGCTATCCCAGATGCACTTGCCAAGCGCATCGTGACCGACATGATCCTTCCCAACTTCAAGATGGAAGCCTACTACCAAGGACTGGATCAAGCTACCGACATGATCTTCAAGTTGGCTTCAGGGGAGTATACAGCAGATGAAGTGATGTCGGAAGAGAGTCCAGTTTTGGGAATTGTTTTCGTCCTCTTCTTCATACTTATTTTTATTGTCTTGCCAATCATCAAAAACCGGAGGGACAACAACAACCACATGGGTGGACGCGGTGGAGGGATTGATTTTTGGACGACTCTCTTTTTGGCCAATATGCTAGGAGGTGGTGGCCGTAGCAGTGGAGGAGGTTCCTTTGGAGATTTTTCTTCAGGTGGTGGTTCCTTCGGCGGCTTCGGTGGCGGCTCCTTTGGAGGGGGTGGTGCAGGAGGAAGCTGGTAACTTACTTATTCTCTTTAGAAATTAAGGCAGACAAGGCCTCTTGAATGAGGTCTTGTTCAAAGCCTTTGCTCATCAGGTACTGCATCACGAGGTACCTTTTTTTGTAGGCATCTATCTCCTTCGTCTTTTCCCACTTTTTTTCTGCCTCGCGCTCGAGGGTAGTATAATATTCCTCCCCATCAATCTCGGAAAGCCCGAGTTGAATCATCGGCCCACTGATTTCTCGGAGCCTGAGTTCCTTTCGGATTCGATTTCTGCCCCATTTTTTAATTCGAAATTTTCCTCGTGCGTAGGAGCGCGCAAAGCGTTCTTCATCCACAAATCCACTGGCCTCCAATTCAGCAAGGATCGTGTCAACAGCCTTTCCTTGGATACCTTTTTCAAAAAGTTTACGTCGCAGTTCCCAAGTACATCTCTCCTGGTAGGAGCAATAGGTTTCCAATTTACCCCGCGCTTCTTCCAGACTCCAATTCTTTTTTGGCGACTGCTCTTCGTTATTTCTTCCCCAAGTGGACATTTTTGGTAATTTTGAAGCAAATTACCTTTCGCTCAAGTTTTTTCAAACCTTATTTCCCTATTCCACTCATGAGAAAGAAAATCGTAGCCGGCAACTGGAAGATGAACCTCACCTTCGAAGAAGGACAGCAGCTCACCAGTGAGATCGTGCAAATTTATAAAGACGAGGCTATCCAAGAAGTAACCGTCGTTCTGAATCCTCCTTTTCCACACCTGTATCCAGTCAAAAAATTGGTGGGAGATACTCCGGGAGTGGCTGTAGGTGCGCAAAACTGTTCAGAGAAAGAAAGTGGAGCCTTCACTGGTGAAGTTTCAACCAAAATTCTCGCTTCCTTCGGCGTATCCTATGTCATCTTGGGCCATTCCGAGCGCCGAGAATATTTCAAAGAGGACAATACCCTTTTAGCTACCAAGGTCAACCAAGCCTTGGCTCATGGACTGACTCCTATCTTTTGTTGTGGAGAGTCTTTGGAGATCCGTGAAGCAGGCACCCATGAAGAGACTGTCAAAGCACAGCTGACTGCAAGCCTATTTCACCTCAGTCCGGAAGAATTTTCCAAGGTGGTGATTGCCTACGAACCCATCTGGGCCATCGGTACAGGAAAGACTGCCTCAGCCGATCAAGCACAAGAGATGCATGCTGCACTTCGCGCCCACCTAGCTAGCAAGTATGGGCAGGCGATTGCTGCGCAAACGTCCATTTTATATGGAGGATCTGCCAATCCAGGGAATGCGAAAGAGCTTTTTGGCAAGCCCGATGTAGACGGTGGATTGATTGGAGGAGCTTCTCTCAAATCGCGTGATTTCATTGAAATTGTAAAATCATTTTAATAAAAGGCTCCGCACATGCGGGGCTTTTTTCAGCCTCTTCCTTCCTAGAAGGAGAGCGCTTACCCCAGTATAAATTACCCATGGACTACATACAAGTAAGCATCACCTGCCTGGAGGAGTACCGGGAAATCCTAATTGCAGAACTCGCAGCGGTTGGCTTTGATTCTTTTTTGGAAACAGACAGCGGCCTGGAAGCCTATGTCCCACAAGACTTGTTTGCTAGAGATTCTTTTGATGAGGTCATCTCCACGTACCGTGAACCTGCCGCACTTACCGTGGCGGAGGGGATTCTACCCAAGGTCAATTGGAACGAGGAATGGGAAAAAAACTACGATCCCATCGAAGTAGATCAGTTGGTGTATGTACGCGCTTCCTTCCATGCGCCGAAGCCGGGCTTCCACTACGAAATTGTGATCAATCCCAAAATGTCTTTTGGTACTGGACACCATGCCACCACCTTTCAGTTGCTTTCCATGCAAGGCAAAATTGATCACCAAGGCAAGCGGGTGTTGGATGTGGGATCAGGCACGGGCATCTTGGCGATCATGGCTCATTTGCTCGGAGCTGCCCAGGTAGAAGCCTTTGATATAGATTCTTGGTGCGTGGATAATGGCAACGAGAACTTTGATTTGAATGGAGTGACTACCCGTATGGGTTTGGGTACCATTCGTGAGGTGAAGCCGCAGGGCCCCTATGAACTTATTTTGGCCAACATCAACAAGAACGTGCTGCTGGATGAGCTAGCAATTTATTCGGCTCTGCTCACTAATCAAGGGCTTTTGCTGCTTAGTGGGTTTTATTCAGAAGACATCGAAGACCTGGTGCAGGCAGCTTCGGCCCATGGACTTAGCTTAACGATACAAACTACCAAAGACAATTGGGCCGCATTGTGTCTTCAAAAAAAGTAAGATGCTAGAATTAATCGTCTATTCCGTTTTATTGCTTGCAGTCCTTGGACATGGATGGGCAGCAGCGTATTGGTATAAAAAAATCCACCAGCACCCTCAGCTTACCTTTGGCCAAAAGAACGCCTTGAAGATAAGAGCCTTGATTTTCCCCTTGGGACTTTGGTGGTCGGCTCGTAAAAGTCGGGAGAATTGATTTTTGTTCGAACCTTTTTGTTCGACACACGCTTTAAAGATAGGTTCAAATCCAAGTTCTTGGGTTTTGCCTTTGAATAACTGCTATTTTTATTCTATGGAGTACGTCTGGAAACAAAAGCCTAAAACGGCTCAAGCCGCGATTGATAAGTTGAGCAAGGACATCAATGTGAATGCCACCTTGGCCAATATGCTGATCAATCGTGGAGTGGAGAATTTTGACCAGGCCAAAGATTATTTTCGCCCTAGCCTAAATCTGCTGCATGATCCTTTTTTAATGAAGGACATGGAAGCAGCCGTGTTGCGAATTACTCAGGCGGTAAAAAACCAAGAGCATATTTTGGTCTATGGGGATTACGATGTGGATGGGACCACTGCAGTTGCTTTGGTCTATGAATTTTTGAGAGGCTTTTACCCTCATGTGGATTTTTACATTCCGGACCGATACAAGGAAGGCTATGGCATATCCGAACGGGGAGTTCGCTTTGCCGCTGAAAATGGGTTTTCCCTAGTAATTGCTTTAGACTGTGGAATCAAAGCCATGGATAAGGTAGAACTAGCAACACAACTTGGGGTAGATTTTATCATTTGTGACCATCATACACCTGGAGATCAGCTTCCCAAAGCCATCGCTGTCTTGGACCCGAAGCGACAGGACTGTCACTATCCCTACAAGGAACTGAGTGGCTGTGGGGTAGGTTTTAAGTTGATTCAAGCCTATGCCAAAGCACACCAATTGGAGGAGTCCAGCTTGTATGCGTACTTGGACTTGGTGGTAGTTAGTATCGCTGCAGACATCGTTCCGATTTCGGGAGAAAATCGAATTTTGGCTCACTATGGCTTGGACAGAATCAACAATACCCCCAGACCAGGTCTGCAGGCCTTGCTGCTGCTTTCCAAGCTGGAGAAGGAGATTCAAATTTCTGAAATCGTATTCAAGATTGGCCCTAGAATCAATGCTTCTGGCCGACTGGAACATGCCAAAGCTTCCGTAGAATTATTAATTGCGCCCAATCTGGATGAGGCCATCGATCGTGCAAAGCTAGTCGATGAGGTGAATGCTACTCGACGCAATTTTGACGAGCACATTACCAAAGAAGCCTTTGAAATGCTAGCGATGCAAGAAGGAGAAGCCAGGTTGAATTCTACCGTTTTGTTTAAACAAGACTGGCATAAAGGAGTGATTGGCATAGTCGCGAGTCGCTGCATCGAAAAGTATTACCGCCCCACGATTATTTTGACGGAGTCCAACCACAAGGCTACGGGAAGTGCACGCTCGGTGGTGGATTTTGATATTTACGAAGCTATTGCCGAATGTGCAGACTTGTTGGATCAGTTTGGAGGTCATAAATATGCTGCAGGCCTTACGCTAGACGTTAAAAACGTGCCCGCCTTTCAGAAAAAGTTTGAGGAGGTAGTCAGCGCCCGCATCGAAGAAGTTCACCTCAAGCCGGTCATCGAAGTTGACGATGTCTTGCTTTTAGATCAGATCAACTACAAGTTTTACAATATTCTCAAGCAGATGGCCCCTTTTGGACCGGGTAATACCGAACCTGTTTTCCGTATTCAAAACGTATACGCAGAGGAGGTCACCGTACTTAAAGACAAGCACTTGCGCTTCAAAATCATGCAGGATGGGCAGGTGACCACACCGGTATGCTTGGGCTTTGGCATGGCTGACCGAAGCAAAGATCCCGACCTCACCACGGTCAATATGCTTCGCGGAAAAATGCGCTTCGATATTGTGGCAGAGATGCGGGAAAATTTCTTCCGTGACAAAAGTAGTTTGCAACTCTACGTGAAAGACATCAAATTTGACTGATATGATTCTTCGAGCCGAACACCTTCTAAAAATTTACAAAGGCCGATCTGTGGTCAATGACATTTCAGTACAGGTTTCCCAGGGGGAAATTGTGGGACTTTTGGGCCCCAATGGAGCTGGAAAAACCACCTCTTTTTACATGATTGTAGGGTTGATCCAACCCAATTCGGGGAAGATTTTTTTGGAAGACCAAGACATCACGGGACTCCCTATGTACAAGAGAGCGAAGTTGGGCATTGGCTACCTGGCCCAGGAAGCTTCTGTTTTTCGTAAGCTTTCCGTGGAGGAAAATATCTTAGCTGTGCTTGAAATGACCACACTCACCAAGGCCCAGCAAAAGGAAAAAGTGGAGAGCTTGCTCGAAGAGTTTAGTTTGACCCATGTGAGGAAAAACCTGGGGATGGTGCTTTCTGGCGGGGAGCGTAGACGTACAGAAATTGCCAGAGCCTTAGCAGTAGATCCTAAATTTGTGCTCTTGGATGAGCCTTTTGCTGGAGTAGATCCCATTGCTGTGGAGGAAATCCAAACGATAGTTGCGAAGTTGAAGACAAAAAATATTGGGATTCTGATTACCGACCACAACGTGAACGAAACACTTTCAATTACCGATCGAGCCTACTTGATGTTTGAAGGACGCCTTCTCAAAGCAGGAACTGCAGAGGAGCTTGCTGCCGACGAGCAGGTGCGAAAGGTGTATTTGGGAAGCCAGTTTGAACTCAAGCGAAAAACTTTTTCCTAAATGGAAGTGCTGAATAGTTTCCTAACCTGGATCTTCAAAAGCCGATTGGGTCAGATTGATAAGTTTAAGCAGGACCCGCATGCGGTACAGGAGACTGCACTTTTCGATCTGTTGGAAGCAGCGAAGCACACCCAATTGGGAAAGGCTTATCGCTTTGGAGAGATTAATTCTTACACTGATTTTGCGGCACGGGTTCCCCTGTTTGATTACGAGTCCTTTACTCCCTATTTGGAAAAAACCATCAAAGGAAAGCAGCAAATCTTTTGGCCTTCTACGATTCAATGGTTTGCTAAATCTTCAGGAACTACGGCTTCCCGAAGCAAATACATTCCCGTCTCTGATGAAAGTTTGGAGGAATGCCACTACAAAGGAGGGAAGGATATGGTGTCGCTTTACGTCAATAATTACCCTGACACCAAGTTATTTACTGGCAAAAGCCTGTCTGTGGGTGGGACACTTGAAAAGGAACCTCTTCATCCTAAAGGGAGCGCCCGAGCGGGAGATGTTTCGGCACTAATCATGCATAACTTGCCGATATGGGCCCAGTTTGTGCGCACTCCTTCCTTGGAGACGGCTTTGATGCCGGATTGGGAGGCGAAGATCGAGCGTATGGCACGGGAGACCATGGACGAAAACGTGACCTCTATTGCGGGGGTCCCCACTTGGACGGTTGTTTTGTTGCAACGGATTTTAGAAATTAAAAAAGCATCCCATATTCTGGAAGTTTGGCCCAACTTGGAAGTATTTTTCCACGGCGCGGTCGCGTTTGGGCCCTATCGAAATTTATTCAAGCAGCTGATTCCTTCCGATAAGATGCGGTACATGGAAACCTACAATGCCTCCGAAGGATTTTTCGGCATGCAGGATCAGCCAGATTCGGATGAACTCTTGTTGCTCTTGGATTATGGCATTTTTTACGAGTTTATTCCTACGGAGGAACTGGGAAAGGTAAATCCGAACGTAGTCTCCCTGGAAGGAGTGGAGCTCGGAAAAAATTATGCTTTGGTAATTTCAACCAATGGAGGATTGTGGCGCTACCTGATTGGAGACACCATCAAATTTACTTCAATACGGCCTTATCGTTTTCGCATATCCGGCAGAACCAAGCATTTTATCAATGCCTTTGGTGAGGAAGTAATTGTCGAAAATGCGGAGGCAGCGATTACGCATGCCTGTACGCAAACAGGGGCCACCATTGCCAATTTTACTGCAGCACCCATTTATTTTGAAGACAGCCAATCCAAGGGGGCCCATGAATGGGTGGTGGAATTTAAAACACCACCTGCGGACTTAGAGGACTTTGCGCAGAAGTTGGATGATCACTTACGGGAGGTCAATTCCGACTACGATGCCAAAAGGCACAAGAATCTAGCCCTCCAACGTCTCCAGCTCCATGCCGCACCCACAGGACTTTTTGAAGCTTGGCTGGCTAAAAAGGGCAAGCTCGGAGGGCAACACAAGGTGCCTCGCCTGTCCAATTCTCGAGAATTTATGGATGAAATCCTAGGGATGATGTCAACTCACTAATCCATCTATTTTGTGCTTGAGCACTAAAAAATTAAAACTACTTCCTGCTTTTTGGTGTTATCCTTAGGTTTTTAGGTTCAAAAAAAATTCAACTGCTATTTTCCCCTTCAAAAGGGAAGATCCATTTAGATTAACCCAACCTAAAGTCCTACTCAAGTTCCTTGCCATAACCTATGAGCACTTCTACCTTGTTTGAACAAGCACATGAATTTCTTCAGCAGTACTATTCCGAATCCAATCTTTTGGGATTAGAAAAAAGGCTGGATCAGGTTCAAGTTGAAATTTTGCAGACGGGCACCTATCGCTTGACCGAGAAGGAACTGATCTTTGGAGCGAAGCTAGCCTGGAGAAACAGCAATCGTTGCATGGGGAGACTTTTTTGGAAAACACTGAAAGTTAGAGATCGGAGGAAACTAAGCAGCGCCGAAGAGGTGTTTGCTGATGCCCTGGCCCATCTGAAATTGGCTACCCAAGGAGGAAAAATTCGCTCCACCCTATCCGTCTATGCCACTGCTGATGAGGGGGGTCAAGGTATTCGGATTTTAAATAAGCAGCTAGTTCGATTTGCAGGCTATACCCTCCCCAATGGAGAGATTCTAGGGGATCCAGATTCTATTTCCTTTACGAGCTACTGCACTTCCTTGGGATGGGAGGGAAAGAAAACAGCTTTTGATTTCCTTCCACTAGTCATTCAACTAGAAGGAGAGCCTGCCCGATGGTTTCCTATTCCTGAAGAGCAGGTGCTTCGAGTGAATTTATGCCATCCGGACTACACCTGGTTTCAAGAATTGAAACTACAGTGGTATGCTGTTCCTGTGATCTCTGATATGCGATTGGAAATTGGGGGAATATCCTTTCCTTGTGCTCCTTTCAATGGCTGGTACATGCTCACTGAAATCGCAGCCAGAAATCTTGGAGATGAGCAGCGGTACAACTTGCTTCCGGTCCTTGCCAAAAAATTGAATTTAGATACCCGCCACCTGAAAACCCTCTGGAAAGATAAAGCCATGCTAGTGCTGCAAGAAGCCGTGCTTCATTCCTTTCAAGTTCAAGGCGTGACTTTGGTGGATCACCATACCGCCTCTGAGCAGTTTTTAGACTTTTGCAAACAGGAGGAATCCAAGGGCCGAAAGGTGCAAGCAGACTGGGCTTGGATTGTGCCTCCAGCGGCAGGCTCCACACTTGGGGTCTTCCATCAGGATTGGGAGAATCAAATGCTATCGCCTAATTTTTATTACCAGCCGGCTGCTTGGCAGCAAGAGGCAGCAGAGAAAGCACCTAATTTTGCTATGGGGAAATGCCCTTTTTCGAGCAACTAACTTCCCATTGAAGTCTTCTGTTTGACCTTTTTCCTTCGCCAAAAAAAGTGTACTTTCACCGATTCCTAATTTTCGCAAAATCATGACCCAATCCCCTGCGGTACAGGAAGAATTCCTAGAAATATTTGGAGCCAGAGAGCACAATCTTAAAAACATTGACCTGAAGATTCCCCGCAATAAGGTGGTGGTGGTCACTGGTCTGAGCGGAAGTGGAAAAAGCTCCTTGGCATTTGATACCATCTATGCAGAGGGGCAGCGCAGGTACATGGAAAGTTTCTCGGCGTATGCCCGATCTTTTTTGGGAGGGATGGAGCGGCCCGATGTTGACAAGATCAATGGCCTTTCTCCTGTCATTGCGATTGAGCAAAAGACCACTTCCAAAAACCCTCGATCTACCGTAGGCACAGTGACTGAAATTTATGATTTCATGCGTCTACTCTTTGCCCGAGCCGCAGACGCCTTTTCCTACCACAGCGGCAAGCCGATGATCCGACAGACGGAGGATCAGATTTTGGAGCAGCTGTTCACCAAGTTTGCAGGAAAAAAACTCTACCTCTTAGCCCCCGTGGTCAAAGGGCGAAAGGGGCATTACCGAGAGCTTTTTGAACAGGTACGTAAGTTGGGGTTTTCTAAAGTTCGAGTGGATGGAGTCGTACTGGAAGTGGCTCCCAAAATGCAGCTCGACCGATACAAAATTCACGACATTGAGATCGTCATCGACCGCATCGTAGCGGAAGAGAGCGACCGTTTCCGAATTACTCAATCCTTAAAGTCTGCATTGCAGCATGGGAAAGGAGTACTGATGGTTCGGGAGGAAAGTGGGGACATTCACTATTTTTCGAAGTACCTGATGGACCCCGAAACAGGTCTTTCCTATGAGGAGCCGGCACCCAATAGCTTTTCCTTTAACTCTCCCTATGGGGCCTGTCCTAGTTGCAACGGCCTAGGGGTAATGGAAGAGATTACCCGTGAAAGTATTTTTCCTGACCCCAGCCTAAGCATCACTCGAGGAGGGATTGCTCCACTTGGTGAGTATCGGGATATCTGGATCTTTAAAAAAATTGAAGCGCTACTCAAGCATTACAAATGCAGCCTGAGTACCCCGATCAAGGACCTGCCAGAAGCGGTGATTGAAGTCCTCTTGTATGGAGACAAGGTAGAGGTAGCCGTGGACTCGGTGAAGTATCCGGGAACCCAATGGAATACGACCTTTGAAGGAATAGTCAATTTTTTACAGCGGTACCAAGAGGGAAGCTCTGATAAAATCCAGGAATGGGTGGCGGAGTTTACCATTTCCAAAACCTGTCCGGAATGCCAGGGCTACCGACTCAAAAAAGAGGCACTCCATTTTAAGTTGGACGGCACCCATATTGGGGAGCTCGCCATGCTAGATATCCAAGGGCTAGCGAGCTGGTTTGAGGGACTCGAGTCGCGCCTATCCGAAAAGCAGCAGCGTATCGCGGTTGAGGTGCTCAAGGAAATCCGAAAGCGCATTGGCTTTCTCCTCGACATCGGCTTGGACTACCTTTCGTTGAATAGACCCCTGCGTACCCTCTCTGGGGGAGAAGCACAGCGAATTCGTTTGGCTACGCAGATTGGCACCCAGCTGGTCGGGGTGCTCTATATTTTGGATGAACCCAGCATTGGTCTCCACCAGCGAGACAATGTAAAATTGATTCAGGCGCTGAAGCGTCTTCGGGATCTGGGCAACTCCGTCCTAGTGGTGGAGCACGACAAGGACATGATGCTCGAGTCAGACTACCTAGTGGATATGGGGCCTGGAGCAGGAAGGCACGGCGGCCATGTGGTTGCCGCAGGTTCTCCTGCCGAAATCCTGCAATCCGACTCGGTGACTGCACAGTACCTGCAAGGAAAGTTGGGTT
>JBANGF010000001.1:0-5590 GCA_037975655.1 Bacteroidota bacterium
TTGGTGCCTCCTTCCAACTTTTGAATCAACTCTTGGCTTGCATCTTTCACGGAAGGAAGAATTGGATCTAATAATTCAAGAACTCCTGGAGTAAGTGGCTCGATGTAGGCCAAGTACTCACTTTCGGCTTGCCAATTTTTGATGGATTCCAGTTCCAGTTTTCCCAATACCCAGACGAGCAAACTGATAAAAAACCCGGTACGAACAATGCCCAGCACTGCTCCACCAAGGCTATCTAAGCCACCCAATAGGACCAATCCAAGCATCTTTTTTAATGCCCGGCCCGCGATGTTGATCAGAAAAAGGGTGCTAAAAAAAATCAGTAAAAAAGCAATTATTGGAATTGCTAAGGCCTCTTGATCCGTTTCTGAAGCCAACCAATTGCCTACAAACTCCATGAAATAGATGCCCAGCACAATGGCCATTACAAAGCCAAAGATGCCAACAATACTCATCAGGAGGCCTTTCTTGTAGCCTTCGTATGCTCCTAAAGCTAGGAGGAGAAGGAGGATCACATCAATCGGCTCCAACCTATTTAGATAAAAGGGTTTTAACGTGTTCAGCGATGGCCTTGCCATCTGCTTTCCCTGCTAGTTCCTTGCTCGCCAGTCCCATCACTTTCCCCATATCCTTTGGACCAGAAGCACCACAGGTATCGATAATGGTTTGGATGGCCTGGATCAGCTCTGACTCTGATAAGGCCTTGGGTAAAAACTCCTGAATGACGGCTAGCTCCGCCAATTCCACTTCCAAGAGGTCCGCCCGGTTCTGCTTTTCATAAATCTCAGCAGAATCCTTTCGCTGCTTTGCTGCTTTGGTGAGCAACTTCAATTCGTCTTCTTCACTCAACGTGCCGGAGTAACCTTCTTTGGTTTCTTCCAATAGAATCAAGGATTTGATTGCACGAAGGGCGGTCAAGCGCACCTTGTCTTTGGCAATCATGGCTGATTTTATTTCAGTTTCTATTCGTTGCTTTAAAGCCATAAGGTTTAGTTTTGTGTTATACCTGTACAACAAAGTAAAAATACCTTTTTTTGGTGCCTAAATGACAAAACTTAGTGTAAATATCAACAAGATTGCCACCCTACGGAATGCGAGAGGGGCCAATAATCCCAATGTGGTCCAGGTGGCTTTGGATTGTGAGCGCTTTGGCGCACAGGGAATTACCGTCCATCCACGTCCCGATGAGCGACACATTCGCTACCAAGATGTCTTGGACCTGGCACAAGTGGTCCGCACCGAATTCAACATCGAAGGCTATCCCGATGCACGATTTATGGACCTTATCCGGACAGTGAAGCCCGCTCAGGCCACCCTGGTCCCTGATCCACCGACAGCCATCACATCCAATACCGGTTGGGATACCATCCAGCATCAATCGATGCTCCAAGATATTGTGGCTGAATTGAAGGGGATGGGTACCCGAGTTTCCATCTTTATCAATCCTGATCCTAGATTCTTTGAGCCCGCCAAGTTGACTGGTACGGATCGAGTAGAACTGTATACGGAGCCTTACGCCAGTGGCTATCACCAAGATCGAGCGAAAGCCGTGCAACCCTATGTGGAGGTGGCTGCTCTTGCTGCTGAATTGGGTCTAGGACTGAATGCGGGACATGATCTGGACTTGCACAACTTAGCGTATTTGAAGCAGCAAATCCCACAGCTAGAAGAAGTATCCATCGGACATGCCTTGGTTTGTGATGCGCTTTATTACGGCTTGGAGAATACCATTCAACTGTACCGTCGTCAATTGGAGCTGTAAGTTTTCCTAGGATCGATATACTTGACTCTTTCAAGAGCCTCGTAGTTCGTAATTCGTATTTCGTAATTTCAAAATGAAGCTAAATTTCAGAAAAAATGGCTCCGGCCCGCCGTTAGTGATTCTCCATGGGCTTTTTGGTTCCTTAGACAATTGGTTTTCCATTGCCAAAGAACTAGTGGAGCACTACACGCTTTATCTTGTGGATCAGCGCAACCATGGGGATTCTCCTCATTCTATAGAATGGAATTATGGGGTCATGGTGGAGGATTTACGGGAATTATTGGATGCAGAGGGCTTGGATTCTGTGTACTTGATGGGACATTCCATGGGAGGAAAGACCGTGATGAATTTTGCGGTGCAGTACCCAGAACGGGTACGCAAACTCATCGTAGGAGACATTGCCCCGAGGTACTACCCCATTCACCACCAAGTGATTTTGGAAGGATTGAATGCACTAGATCTCTCCCATCTCCAATCTAGAAAAGAAGCGGATGATCTCCTCGCTCCGTACATTCCGGAACTGGGAATTCGCCAATTTTTGCTCAAAAGCCTGGGTAGGGACGGGAACGGATTTGCATGGAAAATCAATCTTCCGGTGATCACCCAACACATCGAAGAGGTGGGGAAAGCCTTGGAAGATGGGACTGTTTTTAATGGACCGACCTTATTTTTGGGAGGAGCCAATTCCTCCTACATTCAAGAGAAAGACCATTCCGATATGAAGCGTCATTTCCCTAATTGTACCTGGATCTCTATTTCCAATGCAGGGCACTGGCTACATGCCGAGCAGCCGCAAGCAGTGGTGGCAGAGATGAGAAGATTTTTAGGCTAAAATTCGAGTTATCTCAAAATTTGCGACAACTCTTTTTTGTAGTACTTATTTTTCACGCAGATCTGAATGAAAAAAAAACACGCTGATTTGGTTAATTAGGCCTATCCGCTTTTAAATCTGTACCCAAGGAAACTTAGGTTTGAAGTTTAAATAGGGTGGATGTCGACCGTCGACCGTTAGCCGTCAACAATTTTACTTCACCTTCTTCCCATGCTTCATTACCATGTCTACATCTTGAAGCAAGTTGATGTAGCGCAACACATCCCCCTTTACGGCGATGATGTCGGCATATTTTCCTTCGGAGATGGTACCGTAATCTTTTTCCACTTTCATGGCTACGGCTGGCCAATAGGTAGCCGCTTTGATGGTCAGCAAGGGGTCCATTCCAAACTGGTTGACCCATACATCCAATTCATTCCAGGTACTTTGGCTGTGGAATTTCATCGGGATGCCACTGTCCGTACCTATGAGCATCACTACCCCACTTTCTTTGAGTTGGGCAAATTTGCGGTCTAAGGTTGGTTTGCGAACTGGGGTCAATTGAAAGTAGGACATTCTTCCAGGGAATCGGAGTGAAGCGCGAATGTCTCGAATGATTGAATCTGGAAGCCCCAAATGCCAAGAGGTATCGTCCAACTTTTCTGGATTGTCGCGCACAAATTCGTAATTGAAAAGTCCTTCTACGGTGGGGGTCCAGAAAAGTGGGCCTAGGTTCATTTTTGCTGCGCGCTCTTTCATCAACTTCATGATGTCTTCTGGATATTCCGGGGCGCTACTCAAACCGGTATGTTCAAAATTATCTACCCCGATTTGGAGTCCAATTCGGATTTCATCGGGACGATGGGAATGGCCTACCACCATTTTTCCATACTTATGCGCCTCGTCCACCACAGCTTTGGCTTCTTCCAAGGTCATTTGGTCTTGGTCGATGAGTTTGATGACATCGACTCCCGCATCAATCAGTTTCTTTACTTTTGCTCGGGCATCTGCAGCCCCATTGACTCCCCAGCGGAAGGCTTCTGTCCCTGGATAAGGCGCTTTTTGGATAAATGGTCCAGACACATAGATCGTGGGACCTGGGATTTCTCCTTTTTGGATGCGTTTTTTGACATTGATGCTGGCCTCAAGTGGGGCGCCCAAGTCTCGAGCTGAAGTCACGCCTGCCATCAGTAATTGATGGGCTGAGGATGGCATAATTACCGACTCAAACAAATCGATGTAGGTGCTGTCCCAATGCGTGTAGTCGCTGTGACCATTGAGCATCAGGTGCACGTGCATGTCCCAAAGTCCAGGCAAAACACTCATCCCCTCCGTCGAAATCACTTCCGCTCCAGCAGGAATGGCTAGGCTTCCCACCTGTCCAATGGCCTTTATCCGTTCCCCTTCCACAATAATTACTGAATTGCGGATAGGTGTACCTCCAAATCCATCGATCAAGGTTCCCCCGACCAAGGCTTTGACTTGTTGGGAATAAGAGGTGAGGCTAAGTAACAGCAAGCAGGTGAAGAGGAGTGATTTTTTGAGCATGGCGGTGTTTGGAGAAAGTATATGCTCGATTAAGGTACGGATTTCGCACATTAAATTTTAACTTTCGAAATCAATTCCTACCGTACATGCCTCAAGGAAAATTATTTTTAATTCCCAATGTACTGGCCGAAAACACGGCCCACTGGGTGATCTCTCCTCAAGTTCAAGATGTCATTGCACATACCCGAATCTTTTTGGTTGAAAATCCACGGTCCGCTCGGCGCTACATTTCTAGTTTGAAGTTGGGAATCAACATCGAAGAACTACATATGGAAGTTCTAGACAAAGACACCCCGCCCGAGCAAGTTTCTCGATTGATGATGCCCCTCCTGAATGGAGCTGACATCGGGGTAATTTCTGAAGCGGGCTGTCCGGGCATTGCCGATCCGGGTGCCCTGGCCGTGGCCTATGCGCACCAAAAAGGCATTCAAGTGGTACCTATCTCAGGCCCAAGTTCCATGTTTCTGGCCCTGATGGGCTCAGGCTTTTCGGGCCAATCCTTCGCTTTTCATGGCTACTTGCCTATCGATAAAAAAGAGAGGGCAGTGGCTTTAAAGCGTTTGGAACAGGAGTCCCTTCGGGAAAAAAGGGCTCAACTCTTTATGGAAACGCCCTTCCGTAACAATCAATTGCTAGCCGATGCACTTTCGTCTTTGTACCCACAGACGAAGTTGTGTATCGCCAAAAACCTCACCGCGGCGGATGAGTTAATTCAAACCAAAACCATTGCGGATTGGAAAAATCACCCCCTCGACCTGCACAAAGTGCCCACCGTATTTATCCTCCAAGCCTTCTAACATGTTTACCATCGACGCACACCTGGACCTGAGCATGAATGCGATGGAGTGGAACCGGGACCTTACCCGCCCACTTGCGGAGATCAATGCCCGAGAGCAGGGGATGACCGACAAGCCCGATCGAGGCAATGGGACGGTCTCCCTACCAGAGCTCCGCAAAGGAAATGTGGGTCTAGTTGTTGCCACGCAGATTGCCCGCTTTGTAGCAACAGACAATCCGCTGCCGGGTTGGCACTCGCCCCAACAAGCCTGGGCACATACCCAAGCACAACTTGCCTGGTATCGGGCAATGGAAAAGCAGGGCGAACTGAAACAAATTCGGAATTGGCAGGACTTGGAGGCCCATTTGGCCTACTGGAATGCTGGGGAGGATAAAAGTCAAAAGGCAATTGGCTACATCTTATCCCTAGAAGGAGCCGACTCCATCGTGTCCCTCGACTACCTGGAAACAGCCTACGAAAACGGTTTGAGAGCATTGGGCCCCGCCCATTACGGCCCAGGGCGTTATGCCTACGGCACCGATTCTTCCGCTCCACTTGCCCAACAAGGGAGGGACTTGCTTCGCAAAATGGATGAATTGGGAATCATCTTGGATGCCACTCACCTCTGTGACTTGGCATTTTGGGATGCCCTGGATCATTTTCAAGGGCCGGTTTGGGCTAGTCACAACAA
>JBANGF010000109.1:0-12455 GCA_037975655.1 Bacteroidota bacterium
AATCGCCTTGATCCCCGTCTATTTTTTCGTGCAAAAGTGGGTAACCCAAATTTCCGTTCGTCCCCAAGAAAATCCTCAAGATCAATACATTCTCCCAGAAGAACGGCCGAAGTTAGCAACCTCCCTCCTCCCAATTCTAGCTCCACTAGGATTGATTTTTCTTGCCTCGATTGCTAGTTACCCATCCAAACCCTTTGGTGAAGGCACATTACCGGATGTGCTTACCTTCTTGGGAAGCCCGATCATCGCGTTGTTGATCGGGGCATTGCTTTCGTTTACCTTACCCAAAAAGCTAGACCGAAAGTTATTGTCTGCAACGGGCTGGATTGGGGAAGCCCTAATCGCCGCTGCACCAGTCATCTTTATCACGGGGGCCGGGGCAGTATTTGGAAAAATGCTCCAGAATTCGGGCATCGGAGAAGTAGTCACTGACTCCCTTCAGGGTGCAAATTGGGGGCTTTTTCTACCTTTCTTACTTGCCTTTGGGCTCAAATGTGCCCAAGGATCCACCACGGTAGCCATGATCACCACGGCTTCCATCGTCGCTCCGTTACTTGGTCCATTGGGACTTGATACGGATATACTTAAAGTATTCGCTACCATCGCCATTGGGTCAGGCGCGCTTGCCATCTCCCATGCCAACGATTCTGCCTTTTGGGTGGTCACGCAACTTTCGGGCATGAGTACCAAGCAAGGAAATCTTTCCCACAGTTTGGGAACCCTCATCACCTCCTTTTCCGCTATGGCCGTACTGTACCTGATCAGTTTAGTGATGTCCTAATCCCAACCTAGGATTCCCATTTAAATTCCTCCAACTCATTTTCCAAAGGGATTAGCCTTTCCTTGCGGATTCGTACCTTTGTCAAAATTAATCCCATGCATTTTTCCGACCTAGGTCTTTCCCCTGCACTACTGACGGCTATTCAACGAGCCAACTACGATTCGCCTTATCCCATCCAAATCGAGGCTATCCCTGCAATTCTGCAGAAAAAAGACATCCTAGGCCTAGCACCAACCGGCTCTGGAAAAACTGCCGCATACATCCTTCCCATCCTACAGCAACTGCTTCAGCAAGAGACCCCACGCGATCGACAGGTGCCCGTTTTGGTTTTGGTACCCACCAGAGAACTAGCCATCCAAGTGGCTGAAGTCACCGAAAATTTCAGTCGCTTTCTCCCAAGACGCATCAAGTCCCTCGCCATTTTTGGAGGCGTATCCATCAATCCTCAAATGATGAAATTGGGTGGTGTAGAGGTGCTCATTGCTACCCCTGGAAGATTGATTGACCTGGTGGGCCGAAATTCCGTAGGTATCAGCCGCATCCAAACCCTCGTGATCGATGAAGCGGACAAACTCCTGCAAATGGGCTTTCGGGAAGAGATGGATCATCTCCTGGAACTGACCCCAAAAAAGAAACAGACGCTGCTTTTTTCTGCTACCCAGGACCAAGAACTCGCTTCCCTTATCCAGCAACTCCTCAAAAACCCTGTTGAAATTCAAGTTGCCCCAACAGATTTCACCCCAGATGCCATCCATCAGGAAGCCTATCGCGTCAGTCCAGAAACCAAAGGGCCATTTCTCCGCCAACTCATTCAGTCTGGAGATTGGAAACAAATCCTAGTCTTTGCTTCGTCCATCCGCACAGCGGACAACCTTGTCGTAAAACTGAATAAAAATGGCATAAACGCGGCTGCATTTCACGGAGACAAAAGCCAAGGAGCTCGCACAGAAGCGCTAGCCAAGTTTAAATCTGGAAAAACCTGGGTGTTGGTCGCTACCGACCTCGCAGCGCGGGGCATCGACATTCAGGGATTGCCCCTGGTGATCAACTACGAACTACCCCGCTCCCCAAAGGATTACATCCACCGCATCGGTCGTACAGGGAGAGCAGGAACCACCGGTCATGCAATTAGCCTCATCACCCCAGAGGAGCAGCATCACTTCAAAGTCATTCAAAAGAAGATGGGAAAATGGGTAACCTTGGTCCCAGCAGAAGCCTTCGGTAAACCAATCGATTCAGCAAACCCATTCGCGGAATCAGAAGCCTGAGGCTTTACAAAAACTCCCAAATACTCCGGTAAGTGCCTTTTTCTTCCACATAACGAAGCAAGGCATCAAAAAATTCGTGTTGCGCCAAGGTGCTGCTATCACCTACCAAAATTAATTTTCGCTTGGCTCGGGTAAGTGCCACGTTCATTCTACGTCTGTCCGACAAGAATCCAATTTCCCCCCGATCATTGGAACGTGTCAAAGAAATCAGCATCAGATCTCGCTCCTGCCCTTGAAACCCATCTACGGTATCGATGGTAATCAAGTCGGAAAAAGCCTTCAGATTGGGAAAGGCATAGGTGTCAAAGATCAACTGGCGCAGCCGGCGCACCTGTGCGGAATAGGGAGCAATCAGCCCAATGGTCCAGCCTTTTTCTTTAAACAATCCAAAGCCAATGCGTAGGATCGTATCGTTGAGGTACTGACAGGCAAACTGGGCTTCTTCAGGATTGAAAGTACTCAAACTTTCAGCCTCCACTTGATCAGTATATCCCGAACCAGCCGTATCCACCCATTCCATAATCGTTTCCTCGCCTCTAAAGGGATGGCTCAGGGTATTCGCTGCAGCTTCGAGTTTGCCTTCGTAAAACTGTGCGTTCGAGAAACCCATGATCACTTCTGGCATGCGGTATTGCACTTGCAGCAGTTGCGCTGCACTGGAATGCCGCTGAATCACCTTCTCAAACAAGGTGGTAGCCAAGCCTTGATTAGCTGCTTCGAAGGACTTGATGGTGGGGGGCAATTGGCAATGATCCCCTGCAAATACTACCCGCTTGGCCTTCAAAATTGGTATCCAAGTTGCCGCCTCCAAGCCTTGGGCAGCTTCATCGATGCAGACCAGGTCAAATTGCATTCCTTTGAGTGCATGGGAACTAGCACCCACTAGCGTGGAAGCAAAAACCTGAGTTTTCTGAAAAACATCCGTTCGAATGTACTCTTCCAAGTGCTCAGCTGCCTCCCGAATTCGGCTGACCTCCTGATACATCAATTTGCGCTGTGCCCGTTCTTCGGGACCAAAATTTCGTTTGTATTGTTTGGCTAGCTGCAGGTAGCTCTCTGTTTCTTTTCGCAATTTCCGTAGATCTCGGTAGCTCTCGTGCAAGGCGATCTTCGCATCAAGGGTCTGGCTCAAGATCTTTTCTTCAACCCGGGCTGGATGCCCAATTCGAAGTGTCCCAATCCCTCGGTCCACCAATTTTTCCACCAGCAGATCCACGGCCGCATTACTTGGAGCGCAAACGAGTACCCGTTGATTTCCGCTAACTGCACGTTCAATGGCCGCCAATAAGGTGGTGGTTTTGCCAGTACCTGGAGGCCCATGGATCACCGCAAAGTCCTGTGCTTCTTCCACCTTTTGGCAGGCGAGGACCTGACTGTAATTTAGATTCGGCAAGGTAAGTTCGGGAGCTGGGTTAAATTGAGGATTGGCTTCCCCGTACACCAAGTCTCGGAATCGGAGGACTTGAGGATGCTCGGCAGCCATCACTTTTTTCAAGGCCGACTCCATCTCCCGGTAACTGGCCTCATCAAACAACAAATCCACCCCAAGCCTTCCCGACTCCATCCAATCTGGTACCTCATCGGCCTGAAGCGTTACGATGAGGGTGTCTTTTTTGGCTTGATTAACTACCCCATTGACCCGAAACTCAGGGCTATGGTAGCCATCCTGCGTAGAAAAAAAAGTAACCGACTTACCTGAGGAAAAGGAAGATGGGTACTGCGTATCCGTCCGCTCCACCTCGATGATAAGCCGCTCCCCCATTCCAATCTTCGTCTTTTTAAGTAAGATAGGATGCCAGGTAATTCCCTCCTTTTTTTTATCGGCAACCGAAGTATGGAGAAACTTTTTCTTGTACTGAGCCAAATCTTCCTGCCACTCGAGTTTGAGTAGCTTCAGACCTTGCTTGAGTTCGTCGAGGGAATTACGCATGAATTGGTGTACTTTAGCCTTGAAACTAGGGAACACCCCTAGTGTTTGCTTATTCTGGGTTTTAAATGAATTTTCTTGCGCATGCGTATCTTTCTTTCGGTCAGGAGGAAATCCTAGTCGGTAATTTTATTGCTGACTTTGTTCGAGGAAAGGAGATGGAAAAATACCCAAAAAAAGTGCAACTCGGCATACAACTGCATCGGGCCATCGATACCTATACCGATTCGCATCCCTTAGTTAAGCAGGTACAAACTCAACTGCGGCCCCGATTCGGACATTATGCACGGGTGATCAGCGATGTTTTTTTCGATTATTTTTTAGCTAAAAATTGGAATAATTATTCGGGCACCCCCTTGGAACAATTTAGCCTAGACAGCTACGGGATCCTCTCTTCCTATCCACAAGAGCTCCCAGAAGCTTTTCGAAGGATGTTTCACTGGATGCAAACTCAAAATTGGCTGTATGCCTACCGAAACCTGGCTGGAATCCAGCAAGCCTTAGATGGATTGACTCGAAGAGCCAGTTTTGACTCCAAAATGAATGAAGCTACCGAGGTGCTCCTTGAAAAAGAAGAAGAAATTGAAGCCCTGTTCTTCGTTTTCTTCCAAGATTTGGAGACTTTTGCACAAGCCACGCTAGCCACCCTTTCCAAGACCCATGATTTTGCTTAAACCCAAACTTTCAACCTACATCTCTTTAGGAGCCGTACTATTTTTTTTGCTGTTAGGACTAGTACTTATTCTTCGAGATTTTGCCTACAGCAGAAGTTATGACTTGTGGTTTTACCTGGTAGCAAGCTCCCTAATCACCCTTGTGCTCTTGATGCTTTTAGTCAAAATGATGGCAGGATGGCGATTTATATCCGCAGGAAAAGAACAGGTAGTGATTAAACTTCCACTTCGCGGTAGCACGAAAATCTATCCAGTCACGGAGATATTAGCTTGGGAAGAGGAAACCGTGCTTGCCAACAAACGTGAATTCAAACAGGTCACCTTGGTATTTCAGGACCGGAATTCCATTTCGGTTTCCAACCACGAGCACGAATCCTATACCGAATTCATCAACTACCTCAAAAAGAAAGCACCCAAGCAGTGGGTGAAACCAAAAAAATCTTGAGGTCCCTTTGGCTATAATTCATGAAAAATCTTCCTTACAAACAAAAAACCGAGCTGCGCATTAAAGCTCGGTTTTTTTATGAATCGTATCTCTATTTTATGTCGAATATCGAACGCCGAAGGATGAATGAAGAAGTTGGGAATCGTGCTATACTTGGTACTTTGTACTTCGTACTTGGTACTTTTTTAATGTCGAATTTCGAACACCGATGAATGAAGAAGAATGGGTGAAGTCACAACAATAGGCTGTGGACGGTGGTCTGTCAACTGTTAACCAACAATTTACTCCCACTCAATAGTTGCAGGTGGCTTGGAGGAAATGTCGTACACCACGCGGTTGACTCCCTTCACCCGATTGATGATGTCGTTGGACATCTTGGCAAGGAATTCATAGGGCAAGTGAATCCAGTCTGCCGTCATTCCATCCACAGATCCTACAGCACGAAGTGCCACTACCTTTTCGTAGGTACGTTCGTCTCCCATCACCCCTACCGATTGAATAGGAAGCAAGATGGCACCAGCTTGCCAGACCTGATTGTACAAGCCATGCTCCTTCAATCCTTGAATAAAGATGTAGTCTACTTCTTGCAGGGTCTTCACTTTTTCCTCCGTGATGTCACCCAAAATTCGAATCGCTAGACCTGGCCCGGGGAAAGGATGTCTGCCAATGATTTTTTCAGGAATCTCCAAGGCCCGACCCACTTCACGTACCTCATCCTTAAACAAGGTATTCAGCGGCTCCACTACTGAAAGCTTCATGAAATCCGGAAGACCTCCCACATTGTGGTGGGATTTGATGGTAGCTGAAGGACCTTTGACCGAAACCGACTCAATCACATCCGGATAGATGGTACCTTGGCCAAGCCACTTTACGCCATCGATCTTATGTGCTTCATCGTCAAAAACTTCGATAAATACACGGCCAATGGCCTTTCTTTTCGCTTCTGGATCGGTCAATCCCGCTAAGGCATTATAAAAACGCTGCTTGGCATCAACCCCAATCACATTCAAACCTAGGTGCTTGTAAGAATCCAACACCTCCTCGTATTCATTCTTTCGCAACAAGCCATTGTCTACAAACACGCAGGTCAACTGATCTCCGATGGCTCGATGGATAAGGGTAGCGGCCACAGAGGAGTCAACTCCACCTGAAAGGCCCATCACTACTTTATCTGCTCCTATTTTTTTCTTCAAATCAGCAACAGATGAATCAATAAAGGTATCGGAGGTCCAGTCCTGGCTACATCCGCAGATTCCTACTACAAAATTTCGAATTAGGTTTTTGCCTTCCAAGGAATGTGTTACTTCAGGGTGAAATTGGATGCCGTAGGTAGACTCACCCTGCACCTTGAATGCCGCTACACGGACAGATTCGGTACTTGCGATTACTTCAAATCCCGCTGGAACCTCCTTAATCGTATCTCCATGAGACATCCATACTTGAGATCCATGGGTCATTTCTTTTAGCAAATCCTGATGCAAATCTATTTGATCTAGGTTGGCTCTACCATACTCTCTAATAGTCGATGGCAACACCTCTCCTCCGTACTTGCTGGCAAGCAATTGTGCCCCATAACAAACCCCTAACAAGGGTAATTTGCCTCGAAATGCATCCGTATTTACATCAGGAGCACCTTCGTCACGCACCGAGCAGGGAGACCCTGAAAGGATAATTCCTTTAATGTCAGGAGTAAGTTCAGGAACCTTGTTGTAGGGGTGAATTTCGCAATACACATTGAGTTCGCGCACACGTCTGGCAATGAGTTGGGTGTATTGGGAACCGAAATCGAGGATGAGGATTTGTTGAGCCATGCGCAAAGGTAAGCACTGCTACCCGCTTGCTAAAACCAAAGGAGAAAATTTTAAATCGAAGCCCTGATTCAGCTGATTAATTGCAAGTAATTCAACAGATTAACTTAAAAATTATAGATCGGTATACGGATAGAATTGGGAGAAGTAACGAGTAGCAAGAATAAGACATGTCTAAGGTTTCTTTCCCTATTCTTTTTCTTCTTCTCCAAAGAGAGTTTGAAGTGAAACTGCATCGATTCCTTTTTCTTCTTGAAGAAATTTTCCAAAAATAGCGGTACTCCCATGCGTCAAGTATACTTTTTCGGCCTCAGTGGCCTGAATCGCAGAGATCAATCCTTTCCAATCCGCATGATCCGAAAGCACAAATCCTCGATCGAGTGAACTCCTACGACGAATGCCGCGTACATTCATCCAGCCTGAGCAATTGGCCGTGCTATATGGGGCAAAACGATTCATCCAGGAGGTATTCATGACTGCAGGGGGAGCAATAACGAGAGCGCCCTTGAAGGCTGACTTGGGTAGGTCTTGGTTTACACGGGTAGCCTCTGGAAGGATAAGTCCATCTGCCACCAATGCCTCGTTGGTATTCGCAATCACCCCATGCACAAAAATATCCCCAATTTCGGGCTGCAGATGGGTCAAGACACGCTGGGCTTTACCCAAAGAGTAGGCGAAAATAATCGAGTTAAGCCCCTTTTCTGCATTAATCTTCCACCAATCATTGATCTGTTTAAATACTTCTTCCTGTGGTTCCCAATCGTAAATCGGCATCCCAAAGGTACATTCGGAGACAAACTCATGGCATTTGACTGGTTCAAAGGGAGTAGAAAGTCCATCATCCTCCACCTTGTAATCCCCACTTACCACAGCCACTTTTCCTTGGTACTCGAGACGCACCTGGGCCGAACCAGGAATATGCCCTGCGGGATGAAGAGAAATCTGTACCCCCTGAATTTGAATGGGCTCTCCATACCCTAAGGTCTGCAGGTTGATGTCCTTACCAAGGCGAAGCCTCATCACTTCTCGGGACTGATGGTGTGCCAAGTACTGATTCATCCCTCTACGCGCATGGTCTGCATGGGCATGGGTAATTACTGCCTTTTTTACGGGCCTCCAAGGGTCAATAAAAAGGTCAGCAGGTGGACAATACAGTCCGGAATCAGTGAGTTCGAGAATAGTCACGTGTTGGTAAATAAACCCATACTTCCGAACAGAAGCAACTTAAATTTTGGATGGGTAAATCTGAGGCTTGGCATAGGATAGTCTTCCTAAGGATTGCCCTTTGTGGTACTCATCCAAACCAGTAATAGATACGGTCCCCAGCGCATCATAATCGAGCGTACCATCGGCTCGGAGACCTTTTTCGGCTACATAAACTTGTTCGATGCGCGCGATAACCAATACCGTTTGGTTGATTTGGAGAGTTTGCACTTCTTCAAGTAAGCAGCCGAGTTGCACAGGGCTACCTTCCACAAATGGAGCAGGAAAACCTTCCTTTCGTTCTTCTTTCAACCCAGTAGCCTCAAATTCATTTCCTTCCCAATTTGCAGATGCCCAATGGGCTCGGACATACCATTCTGGTAGGACCTGATTGAGGGTGAAACTCTGGGTTTCTAAGATATTTTCTAAAGTATCCCGCTTCACGGTATGAGGTCGAAAAAGAACCCCAATCAGCGGTGGCGCTGCGCCGAGATGGATGATTTGGGAGAAAAGACCAAGATTGGGTACACCAGCAGCATTTTGAGTACCGATCAACTGAAGAGGCTTGTATCCGGGCAGGCAATTGATCAGATTCCTTCGGAAAGAGGCATCTAGTTGGGCCAATTGGTCCGAATCAAACTGCCGCATTAGGTCAATACTGCTTCCTCAATGGTATCGCAATAGGCAATATCCAATTGGTCAATGATATTGTCTGGATAATGGGTCAGAATTTGGGTTTTGGCAATTTGAACCATTTTTTCAAACCACTTTTCGGCAGGGAGAATTTTGCGGTGCGTCTTCACTCCATATCCGAGCATCTCCTTTTTCCAATGGATAAAATACCACTCCATAGTCGGCTGATGGAAGGCTCTCAATGCGCGTTTATCAAAAATAAATTTAGTAAAATCTCCTGCTTTCACCAATTCTCCGATTTCAGTAAAAACTTCTTTAAAGTCCTCAATTGGGACATAATCTGAAAGCAATTCACAGATAATAATTTTTCGAGCAGGGTTACTCCAAACTCTGGCATACTTCTGCTCAAAAGCTAGGTCAAAGTCCATAATACCAGGAAAAGATAGTGTCTCGTTCATGTCTAGTAGGATAGATTTAATAAATGGATTTTCTCTGTGAGGAAGTGGCTTGAGATACTTCTTCCTTTACCTCTGTCAATCGAATCTCCAAGTTGGACGCATACTCCAAAGTCGTTCGCATCATGTCTTGTTGGGATTGAATCTGCTCTTTAAGACGTAGCAGTTCTTGATTGACTTCTGTCAATTGTTGTTCGTAATACAACTTCAGCCTTTCCTTCTCCAGTTGGGCCTTTCTCAGTTCTTCCTTGAATAGTAGAAATGATTCAGGAGGTGTCTTCATAAACACAATGCTTTCTTCTCGGGACCATACCCGTACTCACTACTAAGATAGGGGTAAATTTGTTTGAAATTATTTTAAATGTGACATTCCTCCATCTACATGAAGGATTTGTCCTGTCATCCAAGAAGAATGGGAAGAAAGTAAAAATACCGTTGCAGACGCAATGTCCTCCGGATGACCCACCCGACCCAAAGGATGTCTTTTGTCGGAAGCCTCTTTTTTCTCAGGTGTGGAAAGCAAGGCACCGGCCAAAGGCGTTTCAGTAAGTGAAGGAGCGATGGCATTGACCCGAATTTTGCTGGGCGCCCACTCTGCCGCCAAGGAACGTGTTAATCCCTCAATAGCGCCTTTGGCTGAAGAAATACCAGAATGAAAACCCATGCCAGTTTGTACTGCCACCGTACTGTAAAGTACTACTGCCGGAGAGGTTGATTTCTTCAAACCCTTCAAACAAGCCTGGAGCACTCGAACGGCGCCGTAGAAATTCACCTCCATCTCTTGCTTGAAGTCTTCGATGGTGATTCGATGAAAAGGCTTCAGATTGATCGTTCCTGGACAATACACAACCCCATCAATTACCTCTGGCAAACCAGGCATCTCCTCAAAATTTGTTGAAATATCCAATGCAGTAGTTCCATCTCCACTTTTGGAATACATAAAAATAATGGCACCTTGTGCCTTTAACTGTTCTGCTACTGCCTTGCCAATACCGGAATTTCCTCCGACCAAAATGATATGCTTTCCCTTCATGATTTTGATGTTTGTAGTAGAATCAACTAGACCTGAAAATGTTTGACAGAAACAAAAAAAACCCTGCTTTTGAAGCAGGGTTTCAGTTGGTTTAGTTTTACTCAATAACTGACCGCCGATTGGTGGCCTTGCGAAGACCTTATTTTTTCAAACTGAGGTACTTCAAAAACTCATTTCGGCTTTGCTCATCCGATTCAAATTTTCCGGAATAGAAGGAGGTTACCGTAGAACTGTTCGTGTCGTTTACACCTCGAGAACTGACACACATGTGGTAAGCATCCATGATCACTGCTACATCGTCGGTACCCAAGATTTCCCTGAGTTCGTTGCCAATTTGCATGGTCAAGCGCTCTTGGACCTGTGGCCGCTTGGAAAAGTATTGAACGATGCGATTGATTTTGGATAGACCGATTACATTTCCATTGGAGATGTAGGCCACATGTGCCTTTCCATAGATGGGTACAAAATGATGCTCGCAATGGGAATGGAAGGTGATGTCCTTTTCCACCAACATCTCCTTGTACTTGTACTTGTTTTCAAAGAGTTTGGGAAGGGGTTTATTTTTAGGATTTAGTCCCGCAAAAACTTCCTTGACATACATTTTGGCCACACGGTGTGGTGTGCCTTTCAGACTGTCATCGCTGAGGTCAAGCCCCAAGATATGCATGATGTCTTTGAAGTGCTTTTCAATCAACTCAACCTTGAGGTCATCATCCATTTCAAAGGCATCATCTCGTAGGGGAGTCTGTAACGAACTGCCTACGTGCTCGTCTCCAATTTCATCAAAGGAGGCTCTCGCTAAGTCAATTCCCATCGTATTCAACATAGTTTCTTTCGGTTTCATAGAGTCGTACGATTAATTCGTATTTCTGTTCAATATGCTCCCTCAAAATACCCCATATCACCACCGCAATATTCTCGGCAGAAGGGTTGAGGGCTTTAAATTCAACAGTATCTAGGTTTAAATTTTTGTGGTCAAATTTATTTAAGACATGAACCTTGATCAGGTCACTGAGCACTTTCATGTCGTATACATATCCGGTGTCCGGATCAATCTCCCCTTTCAACTGCACAATCAATTCGTAGTTGTGACCGTGAAAATTCGGATTGTTGCACTTGCCAAATATTGCCTCGTTTTTTTCGTCAGACCAGGTCGGATTAAACAATCGATGGGCAGCATTAAAATGCTCCTTACGGAAAATAGATACTTTCATTAGTTTAGAAACAGCAATTTTTAATTTTTTGTTTAATTTCTAAACAATAAATATTAAACAAAAAACCAAAACCTTACAGGTCAACTACTTAATTTGACAGTTGGTCGCAAAAATAGGCATATTCTCTAGCCCTCCCAAACAGACTGCCAAAGTAGTTGAACGCAAAATACCTACCGCAGTTGTCAAACTTCAAGATCAAAGGAACTCTTTAATTGGATCTAAGGTTTAAACTCCAATACTGTTTCCCCCAACCCCCTCAAAATGAATCGATTCACAAGTTTTATCTTGCCCATTTTGTGGGTTTTTAGCCTCTTGGGTGTTCCATCAAACCTTACTCCTGATCCCCTGAAGCCAGTCGTGACTACAGAAGTTCAACAACTTTTTGAAAAACTCGCTGCAGTGCATCCACAGCCTCCTTCACTTTCTGCATTAACAAGCGCATGGCGAGGATACAGCCAACTGAACGAGGAATTAAACAAACCGCTATTGACGGTGATTGATTTTACCTTACCCTCCACCCAGCGGCGGCTTTGGATCATCGATATGCAAGCACAAAAAATCCTGTTACATACGGTAGTGGCACATGGAAGAAACTCAGGGTTACTCCATGCCGAACAATTTTCAAATCGCCCAGAGTCCTACCAGAGTAGTCTAGGTTTTTTCAAAACAGGAGAAACCTACCAAGGCAAACACGGCTACTCCTTACGCCTAGATGGCTTAGAAAAAGGAATCAATGATCTGGCGCGGAGACGTGCCATTGTCCTCCATGGAGCGGATTATGCGAAAGAAGAATTTTTAAAATCAGCCGGTCGATTGGGTAGAAGTTTGGGCTGCCCCGCAGTGCCTACGGAACTGGCTCCTTCCATCATTCAATTGATCAAAAACGGAACCCTCCTATTCGTTTACGGCAGAGACCCCGATTACTTGAAAACCTCCAAATTCTGAAGACCTAGTCTATTTTTTAAGTAAAAGCAGCAACTCTTCATCTCGCCCATAGATATCCTCGTAAAAAAC
>JBANGF010000041.1:0-3052 GCA_037975655.1 Bacteroidota bacterium
AAGATATGGTGAATACCAGCTCCTTCATTGCCAAGCGATATTTTCGAAGTAAGAAGAAACAGCACTTCATTACCTTGCTTTCATGGCTTGCAGTAGTAGGGGTAGCGGTGAGTACCATGGCTTTGGTTGTGGTGATGTCCGTATTTAACGGATTGGAAGAAGTCATTCGTGGTTTATTTGCCAGTTTTGACTCAGAACTTAAGGTAGCTCCCACGCAAGGGAAGAGTTTTGAGGTTTCAGAAGATTTTTTGAAAGCCGTTGCTGCGTTGGAAGGAGTGGAAGAAGTCGTTGAAGTGATTGAGGACAATGCCCTTTTGGAATATAGAGGCAACCAACAAGTAGCACGAGTCAAGGCCGTCTCTTCGAATTTTTTAGATAAGGAGAGATTTGCCCAAGGATATTTCTGGGGGGATACCTCCTTGGGGACGTCCCAAAGGCCTGGAGTGATCCTAGGTAGAGGCCTTGCCCATTCCCTCTCGGTTAACTTGGGGGAATTTAATGCTCCACTTACCGTCTATTACCCCAAAACCCCTCCTTCCTCGGGTAGTCTTGATCCCAGCCGCTTGTATGCTCAAGCTTCTCTTGAGCCTAGGGGATTCTTTAGCATAGAACAAAGTTTTGACAACGGGTACGTCATAGTCCCTCTTGAATTTTTTCAAAATCTTTTAGCCTTTGGACCCAAGCGGACTGCCTTAGAAATCAATGTAAAAGAAGGCTATTCTATTGCAAAAGTACAAGAAGCCCTGCTCCTACATTTGGGATCTAAATTTTCAGTAAAAAATGCTGACGAGCAGCATGCGACCTTGATCCGTACGGTTAAACTTGAAAAACTTTTTGTTTTCCTCACACTCACCTTTATACTAGCACTTTCTTCTTTCAACATTTTCTTTTCCTTGAGCATGTTGGCCATAGAAAAGAAAAAGGATATTGGCATTTTGAAATCTTTGGGGGCTTCATCCTCTTTGATTCGTGCTATTTTCCTCAAGCAAGGGGCCATAATTGCTTTTTCTGGTGCCTTATTGGGCTTGGTGCTAGGCGTTGTACTTGTCCTGTTGCAACAGCAATTTGGGTTGATTTCATTAGGAATTTCTTCAGGGGTGATCGATGCCTATCCGGTGAAAATCAATTTACTCGATTTGCTGGGTATTGGACTTGCTTTGATTGGAATTACCCTGGCGGTATCCTGGCGCCCTGCATGGATAGCTTCTCAAGTGGATACCTTGGAGGCGTCTTGAAGCAAAAAATTCCTTTTCGTGCAGAAAGAGATGAACTGATTCCCTTATTTTAGAAAGATTATTAAAAGCCCCTATGGAAAAAGCGAGTGTGGATGTTGTAGTAGTTGGCCTTGGAGCCGTAGGTGCTGCTACCCTTTATCAACTCAGTTTGAAGGGGGCCCAAGTCTTGGGGATAGATCAATTTACTCCTCCCCACACCTTGGGTTCAAGTCATGGAGAAACTCGCATCACCCGACTTGCCGTAGGCGAGGGGGAAGAATACGTGGCCCTGGCCAAGCGTTCTCATGAATTATGGGATCAAATTGAGTTCCAATCTGGGGAAAAGATAAAAACTCGTACGGGGGGGCTTTTGATTGATTCGGCTGAGGTGGCTTGGTCCAAACATGGAGCTGAAGGATTTTGGGAGCGCACGTTAAGGTATGCTCAAAATCAAGGCATTGAACATAGACTTCCGAAGGTGCAAGAACTATCCGCAACCTTCCCAGGGCTTCAAATCCCAGCGGGTAGTAAGGTGTATCAAGAAAAAGAGGCGGGATACCTTTTTCCAGAGGTAGCTATCCAAACTCAACTGGATCTAGCAAAAAAAATGGGGGCAAGCATCTGGACTGAAACGAAGGTAAAAGCCATCTTGCCCCAAGGCGAAAAGTTTGTAGTGGATGTAGGTAACGCAAAAGTTGTTTGTAAAAAACTAATCCTAAGTGCTGGAGGCTGGGTCAAAGATTTTTTGCCGGAGCAGCAGCGCAAGCGGTTACGTATCTGTAGGCAGGTACTCTACTGGGTAGAAGTAGATCAAAATTTTACCGATTGGAAGAAGTATCCGGTATGGATGTGGGGTTTTGGCCCTAAGCCGGAAGATTTTTTGTATGGATTTCCTTCCCTAGATGGGAAGACCATCAAGGTAGCTAGTGAATCCTTTCTAGAAGTAGATCATCCAGATCAACTGGAGCGAGAGGTGAGTCAAGAAGAGATTGAAACCTTCTGGGAGACCAAAATAAATGGGAGAATTCAGGGCTTACGCAAAAAGGTAAGCCAAGCGGTGGTCTGCTTTTACACGGTAACTGAAGACGGAAAATTTATCCTAGAGGAGATGCAGGGCAATCCCAACTTTTTATGGGTTTCGGCTTGCTCCGGACATGGATTCAAGCATTCTGCTGCCCTTGGGGAAGTTTTGGCCCAGAAAATGGGCTGGTAAGGCTATTACTTGCCAAGTTTCACGCTATACTGAAGTGAATGTGCTATTTTTGTGCCTGATTTACAAGACCTAGGCATGGCAAAAAAACATGGGATTGCGCTCGAGCCAGAAGAAAAGAGGAAGCTGAGTAAGCAGAATCTGAGTAAGTTGAAGGGCATTTTTCAATTTATTCTCCCCTACAAGGGGGCCTTTTTCTTAGGAACTGTTTTTTTGTTTTTATCCTCCCTCACTTTGTTGAGCTTTCCCTATGTAGCAGGAAAATTGATCGATACTGCTCAAGGGGCTCATTGGATTTTTACCGACCTCAATCACATCGCCTTCCTATTGATAGGTATTTTGGCAGTACAAAGTGTTTTTTCCTTTTTTCGGGTTTGGTTATTTGCCCAGGTTTCTGAAAAATCCATGCGGGACATTCGCTTGGCGGTTTATTCTCGTTTGATTCGCTTTCCCATTCGTTTTTTTGATCAGCGAAGAACAGGAGAGTTGATTAGCCGAATTACTGCAGACGTCGGGCTTTTGCAAGATACCTTTTCTACCACCCTGGCAGAACTCTTTCGACAAGCAGTCACCTTAGTGGCAGGGATTATTTTTTATTTATCAACACTCCCAAGCTGACCCTTTTCAT
>JBANGF010000119.1:0-2605 GCA_037975655.1 Bacteroidota bacterium
AGTGGTCTTAACCGCTTGATATATGGCGCCTATACCCTACTCAACTTGATCACTTACTTTACTGCAGGCGTACAAGAAGTTCGCGCTTGGACGATTCGTAAAGGTTGGAAAGCACCACAAGCCGCTGGAGTAATTCATACCGACTTTGAACGAGGATTTATCAAAGCAGAAGTCATTCGACTCGCAGATTACAAACAATTTAAGAGTGAGGCAGTTTGTAGAGAAAATGGCAAAATCTCAATCGAGGGCAAAGAATATGTAGTCCAAGATGGTGACATTATGCATTTTAGGTTCAATGTTTGAGTTTTGATAAAAAATTAGTGTAATTTTACAGCAACTAGTTAATTACCAAGGCTTGGCGAGGCCAAGAATTGGATTGTTTCATTTTTATTTTTAAAAACCGTGAGAGTACGCATTATCTTTTCCTTAAAAAACAAGGGCTCCTTTTTGCCTTTCCATCACCAGTACATTCTGGCTCAATTCCTCAAGGGACTAATCGTCAAGGGAGGGAAAGAAGAATTCTTCAACTACAATTTCTTCAATTTCTCTGGATTGAAGGGACAAACCAAAGTGAGCCGTAGTGGATTGCACTACTACTCAAGTCTGGTCACGCTTGTCCTTTCTTCTCAGAGTGAAGAATTCATTGATTACTTATTAGAACAAGTATTTGCAACTCCAAAAATTGAGTTGGGCAACTTGATCCTTTCTCCTGAGTATACCGAACTAGAAAACGAACCTACTTTGGAAGTTTCCAATAAGTTTGTCTGCATTTCTCCTTTGGTGCTCATTACTCCAGCATTCAATGAAGAGGCGGGAAAGCGATTCATCAATCCAGATAGCGATGAGTTCTCCGATCTGTTGTACGAGTCTACTTTGACCCGTATGGAGAAATCAGGTTGGTACACTCCCGAGCAAATGGAATCTTTCTTCAAGTTCCAAGTAGTACCTGACATGGTTTACGTGAACAAGTTGAAAGAACAACAGAAGAAATTTGCTCGAATTTACGCTGTATACGACCTAGATGTAAAATACGAAGTAAGAGGATACACCCTACCCTTCACGCTTTATGCTGCTCCTGAAGTACAGGATTTTGTATTCAAGTGTGGATTGGGAGCCTTCACTCACAAGGGTTTTGGAATGATGGACTTGGCCACGCATCCTGCTGATAATAAAACTACTCCTTACAAGTTCAAAAGAGAAGGTTTTGTGCCCTACAAGGCCTCTGCTGATCGTGTTCGGCAAAATGTAGCCCCTACCGAAGAAGAAACGGAAGCCTCAACTGAGGAGTTTTAATCCAGGAGGCTTACCTTATTTGATCCCCAAAGAGTTCATTCTTTTTGGGGGTTATTTTTTGGATAAAAATGGACTAGAGTCTTCGCTTATTCGGCTGCAAGTACACGTAGCCCACCAACTGATCGTAGCGAGAACCCAAACCTCGGTAATACACGAATACCTCGTATTCATTTTCGGTTTGGAAGTGACTCCCCTCCAAGGATTCAAAATCATAGGATCCATCTCCATTTGCATAAGCAAACTGATAGTCATACCACCCTTGCTTCAATAAAAGAGAAGTGGAATACAAGCGCTTTTTACTATCGTATACCAGGGTTGCTTCAGGAGCCTTTCCCCATTGACTGAGTGCTCCCATCAACTTGATATTTTTCCCTGGTACATCATTGAGGTAAAAAGTGGTGTAAATGTATTCACTTTCCACTTCTGGATCCCCACCTGGGCGATCATTGGTTTGCACCACATAAAACCCATTGAGGTCCAAATATTGAGCATAGGCCCCACCTGGGCGTGGCAAATCCACCCGTGCTTCTGCCGATACCAGAGTTTCTTCCACCTTGACCGAGGCCACATTGACTCCTGTGGCACGGATAAAACGCAAGTCAATAAATCGAAACTCATTTCCAGCACGAAAAGTACTTTCCCCCTCAAAAGGTTCGTACCGAAGAAGTTTGGAATTTTGATTCAAGAAGGTAGGCTTTGTCAATACTTTCGCATTATCCCAACGCTGGTTTTGACGAATAACGACCTTGATTTGTGCTTGAGGATCAATCACCTCCAGATTGCTGTAGTTGACCGATGCGTTAATTTGCTGCAAGGTCCGACGATCCTCAGTCTGTGCGGGAGGCACCACCTGCGCTCCTACTGCAGCCAAGCTCTCCACTACCATAAACCGCTTGGTGAAGATGAGTGCGTTTTCATCCCGATTTTTGTACACCTTAAGTAGGTAATTCCCAGATTTACTTACCCGAGGAAGATTGAAGGAATACCGAATGTAGGGCATCCGCGTATTGACCGAATAGATATAGTCAGATAAAGTATATTCATTGAAAGCCAAGGAAAAATCAGTGTCCCGCAAGCCCGACTTTTTCCAGTCCGAATCACAGTGTACCAGTTTGGCTGTATACAACTCCGGATCATAGGACACGTCGTCAAACCAAACCACTAGGGATTTGGAATCAGACAACGAAACCACAGGCGCATTCAATTGACTTTCTACATCTCCTCCATTTGGAAACATCCGCACGGAAAGTATGTGGTCTGCATAGACCTTGTCTTCAAGCACTTGTGCCTTCCCTATAATCGAGAAGAAGAG
>JBANGF010000093.1:0-6156 GCA_037975655.1 Bacteroidota bacterium
GATGAGTTATTGACCTTGGGAGATGCTTTTGTCAACTACAAGGAATTTAAGCATCCGCAATTTGGAACTGTTGAGATTGGAGGTTTCAAGAAGACCTTTGGTCGTGCACATCCCGGATTCCTATTGGAACAGGATGCGCATCGCAACGCAGCATTTACTATCTATCATGCGTACCATACTCCGAAGCTTTCCATCGCAGACGTGAAAGAGGAGGATTTAGGAGGCGGCTTGAAGGCCGTTACCGCGACGATTTTCAACGAGCGAATGATGCCTACCCATGCCAGTCAGGATTTGAAGTACCGAATTGAGCGTCCAGACTACGTGACCCTATCCGGAGCCAAGGTGGTAGCGGGATTTGTAGTGGAAGATGAAGACATGAAAAAGTACACCGAGCAAATTGCATCCCCAGAAAGGATAGCCGTGGCCAATATCCCTGGGATGGGTGCAGTGAAAGTGCGGTGGATTGTGTCTTCCACACAAAACATGAGCATCACGGTGGATTCTGCCAAAGGCGGTAAAGCAAGCTGGAAAAAATAAGTCATTACCATCAGATTCAGATCCCCATTTCTTAAAAGAGATGGGGATTTTTTTTAATTTCGAGGATGAACAGTTTCTCTTGGATGCGCCGCTTTCTCCTACTCACTTCCCTTTTCTTCTTGCTTCCCTTCCTGGGATTTGGGCAAGGGCAGCCCATGGTTTTGATCGCTTACTACAGCCAGTCTGGACATACCAAAACCATGGCTCAGGCGGTGGAGGAGGGTGCAAAATCGGTGTCTGGAGTGCGAGTGCTTTTACTTTCTATAGATCAAGTGAGCACCAAAGAGTTGCTTGAAGCCGATGGGATTGTGGTCGGCTCACCCGTCTACAATGCCAATGTGGCTCCCAATGTTCAGGAATTCATCAATAGCTGGCCCTTTGAAGGTCGTCCCCTAAAAAATAAGTTGGGAGCAGCCTTTGTGACGGGTGGAGGGATATCCATTGGGGAGGAATTGGTCCAACTCAATCTGTTGCATTCCATGCTGATTCATGGGATGCTGGTCCTAGGTGGAGAAGAGACGGAAGCGGCCTTTGGCGCTTCCGGGATCACAGGAGAGCCTCCTTTCCAAACAGGAAAGATGGAAGAGCAATTTTTAGTCAAGGGGAGAGGCCTGGGGAAACGGGTGGCCGAAATGGCGGTATTGCTCAAAAAGTAAGCAATTAGTTCCCTAACAAATCTCCATTAGTGTTGTTCTTCAGGAATGAATAGGGAATCCAATCCAAAAACTTTCTTGGGTTTGAAACAATCCAAACTACAATTGAATTTTAAATTCGCTGAAAAATAGTATGCATGCAGACTATTTTCTATTTTGGCAGTACAAAAGGAGGAGCAATTGATAAAGCAACAAAAAATAGGGCAAAAAAAAACCAGATCAATCTTGACCTGGTCTGTGGTGATAAGTGGACTCGAACCACCGACTCACGGATTTTCAGTCCGATGCTCTACCAACTGAGCTATATCACCATCCTTTTAAGTGTTGCAAATGTAGAAAAATGAGTATTCTCTACAAATCCTTTTCAGAAAAAATAGACCCAAAATTTGTAAAAACTAGTTAATCCAATCAATATGAGCATTTTACCACAACTTACCTTTGTCCTAATTCTGGGTGTTGCGGGCTTTATCTTGAGTAAAAGGATCCAATTCCTTCGACGAAACATCCTGCTAGGTAAGGCCGAAACTCGAAATGACCAACCCGAAAATCGGTGGAAAGCGATGCTTCTTGTTGCTTTTGGTCAGCAGAAAATGTTCAAACGCCTAGTCCCAGCATTTTTACACGCCCTGATCTATGTAGGATTTCTGGTGATCAACTTGGAGGTATTGGAGTTTGTACTAGATGGACTATTAGGTACCCACCGTCTCTTTGCACCACTCTTAGGAGATGTGTACACAATGGCTATCAATGTCTTTGAATTTCTTGCCTTTGCCGTGCTGGTTTCCTGTGTGGCCTTTCTGATACGGAGAAATGTGATGAAAGTCGAGCGTTTTAACAAGCCCGAACTGAAGGGATGGGCGGCACTAGATGCCAATTTGATTCTTGTGATTGAAATCATCCTGATGTTTGCCATTCTGACCATGAATGCTACCGATCAGTTGTTGGCAGCACGAGGGGATGCACATTACTTAGTTCTTGGCCCTCTTTTCTTTAGTAGTTTTCTTCAACCATTCTTTGAGGGTCTTTCAACAGGGACTTTGGTGGTTATTGAACGTGTAGCCTGGTGGTTTCACATCGTCGGTATTTTTGCTTTTGCGGTGTATGTGACCTATTCCAAGCACCTTCATATTTTCTTGGCCTTTCCCAACACTTGGTATTCGAATTTAAAACCCAAGGGAGAAATGCTCAATATGCCTGAGGTGACTCAAGAAGTGAATATGATGCTTGGGATTCCTGTAGAAAGCCCTTCTGAGGCTTCTGCTGAAATCGGAAGATTTGGGGCCAAAGACATCAATGACCTGAGTTGGGTAAACGTGCTCAATGCCTACTCCTGTACCGAATGTGGGCGCTGTACTTCTGAGTGCCCTGCTAATTTGACAGGTAAAAAGCTCTCACCTCGCAAAATTATGATGGATGTTCGCGATCGAGCCGAAGAGGTAGGTAAAAGCTTAGATGCGGGTGGGCCAGGCCTTGCAGACGGAAAGTCGCTCTTGGGAGATTACATCAGCAAAGAAGAAATCAATGCCTGCACCAGTTGCAATGCCTGTGTGGAAGCTTGTCCCATCAATATTGACCCGCTTTCCATTATTCTCCAGATGCGGCGCTATGTGGCCATGGAGGAATCGGGAACTCCTGCGCAGTGGAATTCGATGTTCCAAAACATGGAAACGAGTTTCTCCCCTTGGAAATTTAGCCCTTCCGATCGCTTCAACTGGTCCGAAAAAGTAAAAGAAGAAGAAATGAAGTAAGGGATGCCTGAAAGCCGATTTTGTCTTGCATCTTGTATCTAACGTCTAGTATCAAAAACATGTCTACCTACCAAGTTCCTACCATGGCCGAAATGGCCGCCAACTCCCAAACGCCCGAAGTTCTATTTTGGGTGGGCTGTGCAGGATCCTTTGATGAGCGCTACAAAGCGGTAACCCAGGCTTTTGTTAAAATATTAAATAAAGTAGGGGTAAGTTTTGCCGTGCTGGGCCCAGAAGAAGCCTGTACAGGTGATCCCGCTCGACGAGCAGGCAATGAATTTCTTTTCCAAATGCAGGCAGTAGCCAACATTCAAGTGATGAATGCCTACGAAGTCAAAAAAGTGGTAACCGCCTGTCCACATTGCTTCAACACCATCAAGAACGAATACCCTGCCTTGGGAGGCAACTACGAAGTGATCCACCACTCTGAGTTTCTACAGCAGCTCATCAACGAAGGCAAAGTGACTCTTAAAGGAGGAGGGGTGTTTAAAGGTAAAAAAATCACCTTTCACGATTCCTGTTACCTCGGTCGTGCAAATGGAGTTTATGAAGCTCCACGGGAAGTCATCAAAGCCTTGGATGTGGAGCTTGTAGAAATGAAGCGCTGCCGTACCAAAGGACTTTGCTGCGGAGCAGGGGGTGCACAAATGTTTAAAGAGCCTGAACCAGGTAAAAAAGACATCAATATCGAGCGCACGGAAGAGGCCTTGGCTACAGGAGCACAGGCTATTGCGGTGGGTTGCCCCTTTTGTTTGACCATGATGACCGACGGTATCAAGAACAAAAACAAGGAAGTGGAAGTACAAGTCTATGATCTTGCCGAAATGATCGCGAAGGATATGGGAATTTAATTTCTAGATTTGAATCCAAAAGGCCCTTTTTGTCGTTATGCAGAGAGGGTTTTTCTTTGAAGAATAATTACGGCACCATGTACCTTCCTTTTGACCAGCTACCAGACAGTTCACGGGTTTGGGTTTACGTTTCCTCTCGCAGTTTTACCCCTGCCGAACAGGCCTTGATTCATTCAGGCTTAACGGATTTTTGTGGGGAATGGGCAACCCATGGCAATGGGATGCCTACTTCGTTTGCGATTTTGTACGAGCAGCTCATCGTGCTTGCTGTAGATGAAAGCCAGTTGGGAGCCTCGGGCTGTTCCATCGATTCCTCCGTTCGGGCCTTGCGAAATTTAGAGCAGCACCTAGGAGTCAATTTGGTGGATCAAGGCAAACTCACCTTGCGAGATCAAGCAGGTCAACTAAAAGTCTTGCCAGCACTTGGAATTAAATCCAGAATTAGTAGCGGGGAAATCACTCCAGACCTTGAGGTGATTCAACCCCAAATTCACACCAAAGCAGACCTTTCCGACCTTTGGCTCCCGCTGTCAAAAAGTTGGCTAAGCACCTATTTTCCAAATTAATTCCCCATATTCACCTCTAGACTTCACTTGCTGTCCGATGAAATCCATTTTTTCTGCGCTGGCTCTTTTTTCAATGCTCCTGCTTGGGTCTTGCAAAAGCCTTTTTGAAAAGGGGAATGAGCAGTACCTCTCGGGCCAATACCAGTATGCCATTACTACTTTTAATCAGGTGTTGGCCAAGGATTCCAGCAACCTTTCCGCCCGGCGACTTTTGGCAGAAAGTTACCGCCTCTCCAACCGTATTGAATCTTCCTTGCCGCATTACCAAAAATTGGTAAAGGAAGATCCGAATTTCAACACCTATTTTTTCTTGGGTCAAAGTTTGAAGGCCAACCAAAAATGGGAGGAAGCCAAACTTGCCTTTGAAGCTGCGGCGACATCTACTTCTGACGAGCGTCTTCAAGCCCGCGTCAAGCAGGAACTTACAGCCCTTCCTAAAGTGGAGGGAATTACCGATTACTACACCAACTACCAGTTGGTCAACTACAACGAATTGAATAGCGCAGGTGCTGATTATGCGCCGGTGATCAGTGAAGACTTCCTGTACTTTACTTCGGGGAGGGCTTCTTCTCGACTCTATCCTGCTACTGGCTCGGGCTACCATCAACTCTTTCGCACTAGAGCTCAGGGACTAAAAGTAGATGCTGCAGGAGTGGAACTTTTACCTGAATTTGAAAATGAAGAAGGACTCAATCAAGCAGCTTTAGCGATCAGTCCGGATGGGAACACGCTAATTTATGCCCGAGGAAATTCCACCTCTTCAAAGGATTACCCAGAGACCATGCTCTTTGCATCCTACTTTAGAGGAGCTGGATTTACCCAACCCATCTGGATGCCGGTCAATGAGGAGGACAACTGGTGGAATTCTACCCCTGCTTTTTCAAGTGATGGTGCCGAACTTTATTTTGCTTCCAATCGACCAGGAGGCTACGGTGGAATAGATTTGTACAAGGCGACCAAACTTGCAAATGGGGATTTTGGCAATGCCGTCAATCTCGGACCTACCATCAATACGGCGGGCAATGAATTGTTTCCTCGACCTACCAAGGATGGAAAGGTTTTCTTTGCTTCCGATGGACATCCGGGCTTGGGAAAGCTGGACCTTTTTGTAGCTGAAAAAAATCAGGAGGGCATCCAAATCGTTAGCAATCTAGGACCTAGTTTCAATAGCCAAGCGGACGATTTTGGAATCTTCTTTACCGAATATCCCAAGGCTGGGTTTATTTCCTCCAACCGTGCCGGAGGAAAAGGGGATGATGACATCTACTTTTTTGAGGACAAGACCCCCAAACCTAAAATCGTGAATGTATTGCTTAACGTCTACACCAAAGAAGTGAAAGCAGATGGGAAGGAAGCAATTTTGCCGCAAACACGCGTAGTCTTGTATGGTGGAGATAAGCGCCAACTAGGAGGTGATGTGTCGAATCAGCAAGGGAGAGTTCGGTTTACCCTTTCTCCTGAAAGCGAATACAGCATTATTGCTTCGCGAAGTGGATATTTCTCCAAATCTTTCCCTTACACCACCAAGGGCAAGACTCCGGATCCCGCCACTTTAATTCAAGAGGTGACCAACATTACCCTGGATACTACGATTGTTTTGGACCAATTGATTTTGGAAAAAGCCATTGTACTTGACAATATTTATTACGACTTGAACAAGGCGGATATCCGAAGTGATGCCACACCAGAATTAGACAAATTGGTCAAAATACTAAAAGATAATCCTACCATTCGAATCGAGTTGAGTTCCCATACGGACTCCAGATCCAGCGATGACTACAACCTGACCCTTTCTCAGCAG
>JBANGF010000094.1:0-2863 GCA_037975655.1 Bacteroidota bacterium
TAATAGCCCAGTATAAGGATGACCATCCCAGCTCTAACCTTAATACCTAGCAAATGAATTACGTGCTGAAGAATCTCCCCCTACGGACTGAAAAGCCTCGTAATACGGGATTTACCATGGCCATGGACAAGGGCCTTAGCCTTAGAGAAACAGAGGACTTTGTAGATAGCTGTGCAGATTTTGTAGATATCGTGAAGTTTGGCTGGGCTACGTCCTATGTTACCAAGCACCTCAAAGAAAAAATTGCCGTTTATAAAGCCGCAGGCATACCTGTTTATTTTGGAGGTACGCTGTTTGAGGCCTTTATCGTACGAGGCCAATTTGAAGACTACCGAAAAGTTTTGGACACCTTTGGGCTTGCTTATGCAGAGGTATCCGATGGCTCCATCTCTCTGAATCATCAAAAAAAGTGTGAGTACATTCACCTCTTGTCCCAGCAAGTTACTGTCTTGTCGGAAGTGGGATCCAAGGATGCTGCCAAAATCATCCCCCCCTACAAGTGGATCGAGCAGATGCAGACGGAGCTCAGTGCTGGAGCCTGGAAGGTGATTGGAGAAGCTCGTGAAGGGGGAAATGTGGGACTTTTTAGAGATTCTGGAGAAGTCAGACAGGGCCTCGTGGAAGAAATCCTTACTCAGGTACCGGAAGAAAAAATCATATGGGAGGCCCCCCAAAAATCTCAACAAGTGTGGTTTATAAAACTGCTGGGCGCCAATGTGAACTTGGGAAATATCAGTCCTTCGGAAGTTATTCCATTAGAAACTATACGATTAGGCCTTCGTGGCGATACCTTTGATCATTTTCTTGGAGAAATCAAGCTCTAACTTTATCTAATTTTCGCTGCGGCTCATTTTTGCTACTTTCCTTTGCTTTATGCCATCTTTCAAAACATACGGGATTACTTACCTCAAAGGCATTGCCATGGGGGCCGCCGACATCGTACCAGGCGTATCTGGGGGATCCATTGCCCTTATCGCAGGAATTTATCAACAGCTATTGGATAGTATCAACGGGTTTAATATTCAAAATCTGAGCCTATTGAAATCCTTGCAGATCAAAGAATTTTATACCCGAGTCAACGGCACCTTTTTGCTTTGCTTGGTCAGTGGAATTTTAACCAGTATTTTTTCCCTTTCAGGCGTGATTACCTACCTGATAGACGAACACCCCATCCCCCTCTGGTCCTTCTTCTCCGGATTGATTTTGGTGAGTGCCTTTTTGATATTAAAAGACATTTCCAGATGGACCGTCGGAGTGGTAATTGCCGTGGCTATTGGCACTGCCTTTGCCTGGTGGGTGACCAATTTGCCTCCGACTACGACTCCAAATGACCACTGGTTTACTTTTGTTGCTGGCGCCATTGCCATTTGTGCCATGATATTGCCTGGGATAAGCGGGAGCTTTGTATTGTTGATTTTAGGGCAATACCAACGCATCCTTCAAGCGGTGTTGGACAAAGACTTTCTTACCCTGGCTCTTTTTGCTAGCGGGTGTTTGGTTGGAATTTTATCCTTCAGCAGGGTAGTCTCCTACTTGTTACGTAAGTTTCATTCGGCCACCATAGGCTTACTTTCTGGATTTATGTTGGGCTCGGTCAATGAGCTTTGGCCTTGGAAAATAGTCACTTCTTGGAGGACCTCTTCCAGTGGTGAGCAAACCCCTTTTCTGACCGAAAATATCCTACCTACAGATTATATGGCTCAAGTAAACAAAGCTCCTGAATTAGGATGGGCTATAGGCGCATTTTTCTTTGGCATAGGTTTGGTCCTTATTATCGAATGGCTGGCCAGCAAACTTCAGCAGGAGTGAGAAAATTTGGCTTGATCGGCTACCCCCTTGGGCACTCCTTTTCCAAGAAATATTTTACTGAAAAGTTTGCCCGTGAGGGACGAAGCGATTGCCAGTTTGACCTTTACGAATTTCCCCAAGTTACCGATTTTACGGCCCTCCTAGGGCAGGAAAAAGCCTTGGAAGGGCTTTCGGTGACCATTCCTTACAAGGAGCAAATAATACCTTATCTGGATGAGCTAGATCCAGCCTGCCAACGGATTGGCGCAGTAAATTGCATTCGAATCCGAGAGGGGAAAAAGGTGGGCTTCAATACAGATTATCTTGGTTTCAAGCAATCCCTACAATCTTGGCTTGGCGATATTATCCCGGCTGCTTTGGTATTGGGCACAGGTGGTGCCTCAAAAGCCGTGCAGCAAGCACTACGCGACTTGGGGGTTTCTTACCAAATTGTTTCCAGATCCAAGCAAGAAGGTCAACTTACCTATCAAGACCTTGCCGAGAATATGGCCTGGATGCAGAACTATCCCCTAGTAATCAACACCACCCCATTGGGTACGTTTCCAAAAGTCGAAGGGATACCCGAGTTGCCCTTAGAACAGTTGGATGGGCGACATTTGGTCTATGATCTGGTATACAATCCTCCCATAACTCGGCTGATGCAGGAGTGCATGGATAGAGGAGGAAAAGCAAAAAATGGGCAAGACATGCTCGAATTGCAAGCAGAGGCGGCTTGGAGCATTTGGAATAACCCACTATAAGTAGCGTAGTCTATTTTTTTGATCTAGAGCGCATAATACCTTCTCGCATTTCCTACTTGTTTGTTGCCTCTAAAATGTAGAGGTTTGGTTCATGGATTCTTTGCAAAAATCTCGATGCCCCTGGTGCCTAGGCTTTCCCGAATACATCGCCTATCACGATGAGGAGTGGGGCGTACCCGTCTACGATGACCGTACCCATTTCGAATTTTTAATCTTAGAAAGTGCCCAGGCAGGCTTGAGTTGGGCTACTGTCCTAAAGAAAAGGGAAGGCTACCGCCGTGCGTTCGCAGACTTTGATTACAAGCAAGTGGCCC